>CALJUK010001125.1 GCA_937975745.1 uncultured Planctomycetaceae bacterium
CGCGAAATTACAGGCGACGAATTGCTAAGGGTTCACGGGCCACAACACCAATCATCTGCGGCCCACAGGCCACGGAATACGCCGCAGAACGCCTCGCCTAAGAACGCCTCATCGAAAGCCCGACAAGCCGACTGAGCGATTTGCTTTGCCGCCATCTCCCCACTTCTGAGGTTCATTTCCCGGAAGGTTAACCGCATGATCTGGAGTCGGATTCGGCAGCACGAGGCACAGATTGAAATGTTTCGCCGCTCGGTGCAGCGAAACCGTCTGCCGCATGCCATTCTGCTCACCGGGGCGGAAGGCATCGGTAAACGCACCTTCGCACTCGCACTGGCGCAATGCCTGCTCTGCCAGCGGTTTTCTAACGACCAACTCGACGCCTGCGGCGAGTGTCCTTCCTGTCAGAGTGTCACCGCCGGCTCCCATCCGGACCTGTTTGTGGTGGAGTGTCCCGAGGGGAAGCGGCAGCTCCCGATCGAATTGTTCGTCGGCAGTGACGACAAGCGGGGGCGGGAAGGTCTCTGCCACGATCTGGCACTTTCGCCGATGGCCAGCGACAGAAAAATCGCGATCATCGACGATGCCGACCTGATGAACGAATTCAGTGGCAATGCGCTGTTAAAAACACTCGAGGAACCACCCCGCAATTCCGTGCTGATCCTCGTTTCAGGGAATCCGGACCAACTGCTGGACACCATTCGCTCGCGCTGTCAGCGAGTTCGCTTCTCGCGCCTGACGGACGAAAACCTGGCGTCCCTGCTGGTCGAACAGGGCATCGTCGAAGACCAGACCGAAGCCGCCCAGATCGCCAGCCTCGCGGAAGGGAGTCTTGCCTACGCCCGGCTTCTGCTGGCACCCGAGTTGCGTTCGCTGCGCTCGGTCATCGACTCGCATTTCTCGCGAATTCCTCCGAATGCGGGCCAACTGGCGGCCGACATCCTGGCGGCAGTCGATGAGATTGGCGGGAATACCGCGGCGCAGCGGAGCACGGCTTCGACTGCATGTCAGTTCCTGGCCGACTTTTTCCGGGCGGCATTGCGAATCGTTTCGGGCGATGCAGCTGAGAGCGCCGTTCCGTCGGTAGCGTCTGGTTTCGCCGCTCAATTGCCGGGTGATCTTGAGGACCAATTGGAACTACTGATGGGGCTGATCGATCGAGTTCTGCAGGCCGACGATCAATTGAAGCAGAATGTGACGGCGGCACTCTGCCTGGAGGCGATGACCGCGGACGTGGCTAGTCAACTGCGGTCACACTCCTCAGCCCGGTGAAATCGGGTGAAACAATCGACGACGTTGAGGGGGTGGAACTGGCAGAACCTGCCGCTGGAATGTCATTTCGTCCTTGGCGCACGGTAGGTCGGTCAAACTATAATCCCTCTCAGGCGTTCCGCGTGATCTGCCGGAAGGGAAAAGATTGCACCAAAACCTGCGGAATTCCAACTGCTCGCTTCAACACGTACGTGACATTTGACGATGGATCGAGCAATAATAGTGGACTTGTTGCGCAGTCTGCCGATTCCTGTTCAGGTGTCGGCTCCTGAAAACTGATGAATACGCCCTTGGCATCGATTCTGCCGGCCAATTCGCCGTGATGAAAAATCAATCTGTATGAGCAAACGCTACGTCATCCGCTACGGTTCGACTCGCAACGTGGCTGAGTTCACTGCCCGTGACACGGACGATCTGCCACGGATGACCGACGTGGTCATTCGCAGTGAACGTGGTGTCGAATGGGGCGTTGTCCTCTGCCCCGCGACCGAGCGGACAGCCAGCTATCTGAACACCGACGACCCCGGTGGCAAGATTCTCCGGCGGGTCTCTCTCGAAGACCGCCGCGAGCAGGAGGAACGCTCGAAGCGGGAATTCGAGTATTTTTCTCGCTGCCGCCAGTTGATCGACGATCGAAAATTGCAGATGCAGCTGGTCGACGTCGAGCAGCTCTTCGGCGGTGAACGGCTGATTTTTTATTACGTGGCAGAGAAACGGGTCGATTTCCGCGAGTTGGTCCGAGCGCTGGCGAAGGAGTTTCGCACACGGATCGAGATGCGGCAGATCGGCGTCCGTGACGAGGCGAAACTGCTCGCCGACTACGGTGACTGCGGCAAGCCGGTCTGTTGCAACACACACCTCCGCGAGATGCCACCCGTCTCGATGAAGATGGCCAAGCTGCAAAAGCCGACGCTCGACCCAGCCAAAATCTCCGGCCGCTGCGGGCGTTTGAAGTGCTGTCTGCGGTACGAGTTCGATACATATAAAGAGCACCGCCGCGAACTTCCCAATGTCGGGACGCTGGTGGTGACCAAGTTGGGACAGGGGAAGGTTGTCGGGCAGGAAATTCTCGCCAAGAAGGTCCTCGTCAGTTACGAAGGCCGCCGCAATGTCCTGACCGACCTCCCGGAGATACTCACCGTAATCAAGTCCGGCGGAGGGGGAAAGAAGAATTCCGAACCCTCCGGCGAACGACAGTCCGGCGGCAGATCGGGACGAGGGCAGTCGTCCGACGCGACTTGACGATTCCGCCGCGATAAACCGGTCTCCGGACCGTTGTCAATTGCGGTTTCGGAGGAACTTCGCGGTTCTGAAATGTGGTCCAAAGCAGACTTCAGATTCCATCAGCAATGGATTATGATTCACTGAAACGCAGGATGGTAACGCTTGCTTGAAGTAGCCGCTTGACTCCGTTCTCGGCCCGGTGCCCTTGTGTCAGCAGTGGTTTCTGTTCCCTTTGGACGATGTCTTCTTTCGGTGCGAAACAACAATGAGCCTTACCAGCCAACGGACAGCTCCTCGACTCCGCTACCAGCCGGCAGCGTATCGTTTCGTCTCCGCCGCCTTGCGATACACCCAGCAGCAGCTGAACCAACCTGCTGATCTCTCTCCGGATGATGAGGAAGCGCACATCTCGGGGCAGGAGCTTTTGGACGGCATTCGCTGCCTGGGCACCAAACAGTTCGGCCTGCTGGCCGGAGTGGTCTTCCGCAGCTGGGGTGTGCAGACAACCGAGGATTTCGGTCGAATTGTCTTCGAACTGATCGACCAGGGCGATATGCGGAAAAGCGATCGCGATCAACTCAGCGATTTCTTCGACGTCTACGACTTCGACCAGGTCTTCGACCGGGAATATAAGATCGACGTCAGCCAGGCGTTTCGCAACTGACATCGGTTGCCACTCTCATCCACTCTTCGTGCGAGCACGCTGTCGATCCCATTCGGCTTGGGCTGCGCCCGTGAGTTCTTCGCCAACATTCGTCGCCAGAAGATTACGAACAGTCCCTGCGCGGAATGGACGTTCTGTGAACTTTCCCCCCGCGTGAACTTCCCCTCCGAATAAGGCACTGTCGGGTGGCTC
>CALJUK010001126.1 GCA_937975745.1 uncultured Planctomycetaceae bacterium
GCCGGTCGGAATGCACAACGACCGTAGAATTTGGGATCGCCCAGTACAACAACGAACGGGCAATCGAGGTTCTTTAAATGGTCGAGTCCGAACGTTACCAATGACGTTCCGATCCCTTGTCCTTGCCGTTCGATTGCGACGGCCATTGGCCCCAGTCCCATCCCTTCAAGCGGGGTCGTTGCTGTGAGAAGACGGACGGGCGAAAACAGGGCGTGTCCGACGACTTCTCCGTCGAGCTCAGCAACCAAAGAAAGCGTGGCCGGACAACCGGCACGGACGTGGTCGACCAACTCCGCTTCCCCATGATGACCGTACGAGCTGGCTGCGAACACTGTCCGGGTCAGTTCGCGAATGGCAGAGCGATCTGCCTCGGTCTCCATTCGAATCATCTGGCGAGCGATTCCTTCCGCCGGTTCCACCAGCCCGTTGCCAACCGAGTGACTTCGCCTCCGGCCGGGCTACTTCTCTGCGAGGAAGTGATTGTTGACGAGTTCGCGACTTGCCGTCGTACAGCGGACTGCGGCCTGTGGCCGGGCCAGTTCGTAGTTTTGCGGAAGGTCGAATCGCACTTCGCTCAGTGGATGTTGTGCCAACTCTTCGAAGTGCAGACGATCGATGTCAATTGCCGGCTGGTCTGCAGAATGGGTGTCTTGTCGAAGCATGGCTGATTCCCCCCTACGCCCGCGGCTGTCAAGCCCGCTTACGGTTCTGATCCGTCCGCAACCGAACCGATCGCGGAGGCAGTGCGTTCGGCGCGGAAGCGCAACTGCAGATTTTAGCAGTCCGTCGAGCCCGTGGACAAGATTATTCCCGTGTGGCCGGAAAAGATCGCAGCGCAAACGCTGCAAGTATCTTCAAACGCGGCATATCGAAGGGGTCGTTACGGAGCTATAATGGGCCTCATTCAGCGCGGCCATCTTGCCGTCATTCTGCTCGGAACCGACCTGTTCGGCGATGCTGAACGTGTCCGCGATTCGACCGGTATTGGCGACGATCAGCTCGGCCAGCAGTCCCAGCGACAAGGCCTGGCCTCCCAGGAGGACCATGGCGATGCAATAT
>CALJUK010001127.1 GCA_937975745.1 uncultured Planctomycetaceae bacterium
GTGGTCAGTTCGATGGTCACATTCTTGTAGCCGACTATGTGAATGTCCGGGTGATGGCCTTCGTCTTCGGCGACGGCCGCGATCCGATTGACGAAATCGATGGCCTGCTGGAAGTTCTTCAGCGTCCATTTGCGCCGAATCCACGCGGCATCGTCCGTCAGTGTCCATTCAGGAACCGACTTCAGCAACTCTTGAGACTCCGCCTGCGTCAGCTTGGGGACACCCCCTTCGCACGGTTTGCACTTTTTCGCTTGCAGTTGTTCGCTGGTTGCACCAGTCATGTTGATCTCCTCTCTGACAGTCACAGTTCCGAGTGTCACAGTGGCGATGGATCGGTCGCGGGCGCGAGCGGTTCCCGCCACGCACTCCATCGCGAGGTGATGACCCGCAACATTCACACTAGTGATTTCCCGCCGCAATGCAAATCAGCTGGGGTACCGCATCCGACAATGGCCACAGGGCCGCGTCCAGAATCATAACCGCCGGAAAGTCCGCAGCGGTCAGAGGGGCGACCGCTGGACAGGACCGTCATGCGGCAGGCGTCTCGTCCAGTTCCGATCGTCAAGGTCCGGTACTCGACACCTCAGAGGGCTATTGCGTTTGGACCGTGCACTCCGATATGAGAGTTCAACGACGTGGCGAACTGAGGATAACGTATGCTGGATCTGCAAATCTCGCTGGAAGGCAACATTGCCCTCTTTCTGATCAGTGGGCTCGTCATCGGCGTGGCTGGGATGAAGGCGGCGGGTCTGGCGGATCAATTGGCAGACCGAACCGGACTGGGGGAAGCGCTCACCGGGACGTTGCTCCTCGGTCTGCTGACCGCGTTGCCGGGCCTCGTTGCCTCGGTTGTGGCGGCCGCCAAAGGTCTGCCGGCCCTGGCCATCAGCAATGCGATCGGAGGCATCGCCATCCAGACCACGGCCTTGGCCGTTGCCGACATCACCTATTCGCGGGCCAATCTGGAACACGCCGCGGCATCGGTTGCCAACATGATGCAGGCCACAATACTGATCCTGCTGATGGTGTTGGTGCTGTTGGGACTGAGCGGGCCAGATGTGACCGTGGCCCACGTCCACCCGGTCACACCAATTCTCGTGCTGGCGGCCGGCTTTGGCTTCTGGCTGATTCTGGGGACGCGTGCCTTCCCAATGTGGCGTCCGACCCATACCGACGAAACAGTGATCGACCGCCCCGCGCATGTCAATCGATTCAAGAGCCTCCCCAAACTCCTGGCCGGATTGTTTGTCACCGCCGTACTCACAGGTGTCAGCGGCGCACTGGTCGTCGAGGCTGCCGAAAACATTCTCCAGGAGGTGGGTCTGTCCGAGGTCATCGTGGGGGGGCTGCTGGTCGCCGTCGCGACGTCGCTGCCCGAACTGGTGACCAGTGTGGCGGCCGTTCGCCGCGGAGCCCTGACGCTGGCGGTCAGTGACATCGTCGGCGGAAACTTCTTCGATGTGCTGTTTGTCGCAGCCGCAGATGTGGCCTATCTGCAAGGTTCAATCTATCACGCTCCGGATGTGTCGTATCGCGAGATCTTTCTGGTCGGCCTGACGATTTTACTCAACGTCACACTGCTGGCCGGACTGATCTACCGACAGAAGACGGGGCCGGGCAACATCGGCTTCGAGAGCTTGCTGATGTTGATTTTCTACGTGGCCGGCTTCCTCGTGCTGTCGCTGGCGATGTGACCGTCGGTTGCGGATGACACCCCGCGATGCGCATCACATCGCTCAGGGGAAGACAATCACCTGGCGTGTCACTTCGCCCGAGGCGAGACGATCGAAGCCCGCGTTGATGTCGGCCAGCGAGATCGTCTCGGTCTGCAAGCGATCGATCGGGTACAAACCGCGGCGGAACAAACTGATATACTTGGGTATGTCTCGCGGCGGTACGCAACTTCCCAGGTAACTGCCACGTAACATGCGTTCTTCCGCGACAAGCTGAACCGGCGAGACGGCAAGACGTTTTTCCGGGCTGGGAAGACCCGATGTGATCGTCATTCCGCCGCGCCGCGTGATCTGCCAGGCGATTTCCAAGGCGGGCAGGACACCGGCCATTTCAAACGCGAACTCGACTCCCCCATGTGTGGCATCTCGGACGTTTTCGATCAACTGCGGATCGTCGGCCGAAAAGACGTCTGTCGCGCCCAGTGACGTCGCCAGCTCGAGTTTATCGGCCCGCCGATCGATGACCACAATACGCGAGGCGCCGGCCAACCGGGCTGCCAGCAGAGCGTTCAAGCCAACTCCCCCCAGCCCAATGACGGCCAGGCTGGCTCCCTCTGGTACACGAGCGGTATTCAACACAGCACCCGCGCCGGTGACGACGGCACATCCAAACAACGCCGCCTGTTCGAAGGGGAGTCCGTCGTCAATCTTCACGGCCGACCCCTGGTTGACGACCGCATACTCGCCGAAGGCCGACACACCCAAATGATGAAAGACCGCCTCGCCGTCACGCGACAATCGCCTCTCTCCGGTCAGGAGTGTTCCTTCGGCATTGGCGATGGCTGCGGGTTCGCACAACGCGGGCCTTCCCGCAAGACAGGGAGGGCAGTGCCCACAACTGGGAACAAACACCAGCACGACATGGTCGCCCGGTGCGAACCCCGCCACGTCCGCGCCAATGGCGGCCACTTCACCGGCCGCTTCGTGACCGAGCAGCATTGGCAGCTGTCTTGGTCGACTTCCATCGATGACCGACAGATCCGAGTGGCAAAGCCCGGCGGCTCGAATGCGAACAAGCAACTCACCGGGACCCGGGTCCGCCAGCTCGACATCCTGCACCTGCAACGGCCGGCTCTGGGAATACGGCGGAGTCAGACCCATTCGCTCTAATACAGCAGCCTGGATTTTCATGGTGAAGAATCCCTATTGCCTTCTCAGGTGATGATGGTCTCATTCCGTCTGCGAGGGCGGTTCTAAAATCAGCGTCGAAACCGGTTGCCGACGAGCCTTTGGCCAGCATTCACAGGACGAAGCCGAAGCACACTGAGGTCTTGGAACCGTTTCTAGAACCAGTTTCAAAACCGATTGGTGGCGAGTCTTCGGCCAGCATTCAGAGGACGAAGACGAAGCACACAGAGGTTTTGGAACCGCTTCTAGTGCGTCAGTTCTTTGCCGGCCGTCTCGCGAACCATCAAGACGCAAACCGACGACAGGATCGAGATAAGAATGATATACACCGCAATGGGCCAATATTGGCCCGGAAACTTGAAGGCCAGCGTGGTGGCAATCAGCGGGGCCAGCCCACCGGCAACAGGACCGGCAATCTGGTAACTGAGCGAGGCGCCCGTGTACCGAATCCGTGTGCTGAACAGCTCCGGAATGAGCGACGCCTGCACGCTATACAGGCTGGCGTGAATGATCGCCAAGGCAATCACCGTGGCTGCCACTATCGCCAGGGGAGATCGCGTTTCCAGCAGCATGAAGTACGGCACGGCAAACAGAATCAGCATCAGGTTGCCCAGCAGATACATCCGCTTGCGACTGATGACATCGGACAGCATTCCAAACAGAGGAATCGAGAAGAACTGCACCGCAGCAGCCACATTGACGGCCACGAGCGGAATCGTCTCGTTCACGTGGAGCACGTCTTTTCCGTAAGCCAGCACGTACGTCGCGAAGAGGTAGAAGACCGAGTTCTCGCTGATGCGTGCGCCGGCAGCAAGCAGGACTTCGGGCCAGTGATGAATCAGCACATCAGCCAGCGGAAGTCGTGACGTCGCTCCGGAAGCCTTCGCCTGTGTGAACGCCGGGGGCTCGGCCACAACCGAGCGAATCATCAGCCCGATGAAGATCAACACCACGCTTAACAGAAACGGCAAACGCCAGCACCAACTCAGAAAAGCGTCCTCGGCCATCGACTGCCGACAAATCGCCAGTGCGCCGGTCG
>CALJUK010001128.1 GCA_937975745.1 uncultured Planctomycetaceae bacterium
CAGTGGAATGCAACTCGTCCGACTATTAGAACAACGGACACGAGCGATTCGGGAGTATCATGCGAACGTCAAGGCAGAGGACAGCGGGCAGCGGGACGGCGACCCGGACAGGAAACTCGATCTCTTGGTTTCGTTATCCAGACTTGGGGGGATTGGCCACTCGATTGTTTGTATATGTAGAGTCAACTTCTTGAGCACGCTGGAACCGGGGCGGCCCCGCTTCTAGAATCTCTACCGGTGGCGCATGGCAGCGAAACAATCGGGTGTCCCGCAGGTCCTGAGCGAGCTCGTTGCGCTGATTCGCAAGTCCGATGGCTTCGCGGAAGTTCTGCGGGCATTTGGGAATGGACAGAGCGGTACCGTTGACGGTGCCTGGGGATCGTCGTGCGCGCTGGTGGCTGCGGCTTTTGCCGAGGCCTGCCCTCCCTGTCTGCTGGTTATTGCTCCCCGGGCCAGCGACGTCGAACCGCTGGTCGACGACTTGGCGGGTTTCCTGGGTGAGGTGCCGCTGGTTTTTCCGGCGTGGGAAGCACTTCCCAGCGAATTCTCCGTGACCGACGCCATTTTCGGCCAGCGACTCCGGGCGATTGAATCGCTGGAGTCCGACGATCCTCCCCGGGTGCTGGTCACCAGCATCGGTGCGCTGTTGCAGCCGGTGCCCAGTCAGTCGGCGCGGCAGGCCGCCACTCGGACAATCTCTGTCGGGGACGAACTCGATCTGGAGACCTTGTTGGAATGGTTGACCGACCAGGGGTTCGATCTTGTGCCCTCAATCGAACTACCGGGCGAATTCAGCCCGCACGGCGGAATTCTGGACGTCTCCCCGGCATCGGCGACGGATCCGGTTCGGCTGGAACTATTCGGCGACGAAGTCGAATCGATCCGGCGGTTCGACGTGGAAACCCAGCGCCGGATTGCTGAACTCCAGGAAGTCCGCCTGACTTTGGTTGCCCCCGTCACAATGTCGCGTGACGAGACAAGGTCGCGTGACGAGAAGGGTGGGGTTCAGACAACGGACCAGCCGGGCGAGAACTTTGTCGACCTGCTTCCCGCCGGCAGCCGGATCGCCTTCTGCGGCCTGCCCGAGGTCATCGACGAGGGACGCAGCTATCTCGACCGTCTGGAGAATGCGCGGGGGTTGTACTCGGTCGACTCGGTGATGAGTCGCTGTACGGACCGCCCGACTCTGGACATTGCCGCCATCGCGGCCGACGGCTTCGAAATGACCTGCCACCTGCGGGTGGAGTCTCTCGAACGTTTGGCCGGCCCGAAGCACGAGATCCTGGAAGAGTTTGCCGAACTGCTGGGCCAGCACGAGCGGGCCATCATTGCCTGCCACAATCCAGGGGAACTGGAACGTCTGCAGGAAATGCTGGCAGAGTTCGAGGGAGACCTGAAGGACCGAGTGGCGTTGACTGTCGGACGCGTCGCACGTGGTTTCCGGCTTGTCAGCGAGCAGCTGGTTGTGATTGGCGATCACGAGTTATTCGGTCGCACCGAAGTCCGCCGCGCGGCTCGCCGGAGCCGCCCGGAAGGCCGGGCGATCGATAGTTTTCTCGATCTGCAGCCGGGCGACCTTGTGGTTCACCTCTCCCACGGAATCGGCCGTTACCTGGGGATGGATCTGCTGGAGAAGGACCAGCAAAAAGAAGAGCACCTGGTCATCGAGTTCCAGGACAACGTCCGCATCTTCGTCCCCGTGTCGCTGATTCATTTGGTGCAGAAGTACGTTGGTGCCAGCAAAGCTTCGCCGAGACTCTCCAAACTGGGGGGGAGTGGTTGGCAGCGGAAGAAGCTGCAGGCGGCCGAAGCTGTCAAAGACCTCGCCGCCGAGATGCTCCGCATTCAGGCGGGACGCGATTCGAAAGCCGGTCTGTCGAGCCCTCCGGACAGCCATTGGCAGGCCGAGTTCGAAGCCGCCTTTCCTTACACCGAAACTTCCGATCAGGTCCTCGCCATTCAGGCGATTAAAGAGGACATGGAACGCCCCCGACCGATGGATCGGCTGATTTGCGGCGACGTCGGTTTCGGCAAAACCGAAGTTGCGATCCGCGGCGTCTTCAAGGCGGTCGATGCCGGCAGGCAAGTGGCCGTGTTGGTCCCGACAACGGTCCTGGCCGATCAGCACTATCGTACCTTTTGCGGACGGATGGCCGAATTTCCCATCACGATCGACGTTCTCTCGCGGTTTCGGACCAAAGGCGAGCAGCAGAAAATTCTTGACAAGATGGCTGAAGGAAGCGTCGACATTGTCATCGGGACACATCGGCTGATTCAACCGGATGTGAAGTTCAAAGACCTGGGGCTGCTGGTGATCGACGAGGAACAGCGATTTGGTGTGGCAGCCAAAGACATGCTCAAGGCGATGAGGATGGAGGTGGACGTTCTGACGCTGTCCGCCACGCCCATTCCGCGGACACTGCACATGGCCTTGCTGGGTATTCGGGATATTTCGAATCTGGAGACACCACCGCAGGACCGTCTGGCTGTCGAGACTCGCATCTGCCGGTTTGATGGCGATCTGATCCGCCAGGCGATCGTCCGGGAACTCAATCGCAACGGACAGGTCTACTTCGTCCACAACCGGGTCTATAACATCCGCTCGATTGCGGAGCGGATTCAGCAGATCGTTCCCGAAGCGAGCATCGGCATCGCCCACGGTCAGATGTCGGGGGACGAACTCGAGGCGGCCATGCTCGACTTCGTTGCCGGACGCGTCGACGTTCTGGTCTGCACGACAATCATCGAGAGTGGTTTGGATATTCCCAATGCCAACACCATCTTCATCCATCAGGCCGATCAGTACGGCCTAGCCGATCTGCACCAGCTGCGTGGCCGCGTCGGTCGGCATACGCATCGCGCTTACTGCTATCTGCTGCTGGCGGAAGGCCGGACGGTTACGCCGACCGCTGCCAAACGGTTGAAGGCGATCGAGGAATTCAACGAACTGGGGTCCGGCTTCAAGATTGCGATGCGCGACCTGGAGATTCGCGGAGCGGGCAACCTGCTGGGAACACAGCAAAGCGGTCACATTTCGGCTGTCGGCTACGAGCTGTACTGCCAATTGCTGGAGAATGCCGTTCGGCAGCTCCGCAACGAGCCGATCCGCGAGCATTTCCACGTGGGAGTCGACTTGCCGATTTCCGCATTCTTTCCGTCCTCGTATGTCCCGGCGGGTCGAACCAAGATGGACGCCTATCGCAAGCTGTCGGCGATTCGCTCGCTCGAGATGCTGGACGAGTTCGAAGCGGAACTGCGCGACCGTTTCGGTCCCATCCCGGACGATGCTCGTCGCTTGCTCGATATTCGGCGACTGCAGTTGAACGCGCAGGCGTGGCAGATTGATCGCGTGTTTCTGGAAGACGGCTACGCGGTGCTCGGCTAACGCGATGCGGGCCGCATTCGGCCGCTGTCGGGAAAGGGCCCCAGTCCGGGGCGCATTGTCGACTCGGAGTCGGCCCGAATT
>CALJUK010001129.1 GCA_937975745.1 uncultured Planctomycetaceae bacterium
CGAGCCGCGGGCCAAGTTCTTCAACCCTCAATTTGAAGCCTGACAAGGCACTAGTCCGGGATTTCACGCGGGCCAACGAAGTCCTCCGTGTAAGCATCCAGCACGAAGACCTCGACGCGGTCCAGTTCCTGTGACTTTCGATCTCCGGTCCGCAGCAGCGGCTCGGAGTCGCCAACAGCCGTCACACGGAGGCGTTCCCGGCCAATCCCGGCGCGAACCAGGTACTCCAGCACGGCGCGACCGCGTTCATAAGTCAGCGAAGTCTTGTCGCGAAAGCCACTGTCTGATGGAGGGTCGGCTGGCCCACAATGACAGCGGATGTCGACCTTATTCGGTTTGCCGGCCAGTTCTTTCACGATCTGTTGGAGCGCATCGCTGGCATCGTCTGGCAGTTTGTCCTGAAACTGTGAAAAGATGATCGTCGGACCGGCCTGAACGGGAAGTCCTTCCCGCGTCCGATACACCCGCAGTTCGTCTCCCTCGACCGATTGCTTCTTCACGCCACCTGTTCCATCGATCTCGTCGTCCGTAATGAACGACCCGAGTTGCGGCAGCGTCAGTTGCTCGACCAAACTGTTCAGCGGAAAGTTCTTTCCCGGGGGAGCAATCAGGCCGGATGAATACCCCACATAATTCTGCAGCGACGCCAGGATGGCGCGGTACCGCTGGTCCGCAACCACTTCGCTGAGCGAGACGAGCATGATGAAAAACGTCAGCAGCAGCGACATCATGTCGCCGTACGTCACAACCCATTCCGGAACGCCTGGTGGGGCATCGTCATTCATGATCGGCACTTCCCTGGGAGAATCGCTCGCGCGCAGCAGGCGCATCGTCCAGAGACCACCACTGGCTTGAGTGAAAGACCCCTAAAGACGACATTATCTGCAAAGTCGCTTCAAAACGGTTGTCGAGGAGCGCAGTCAGTTACCATAATCACTCAAGCTAAGAATCACGGCCAGTCTGGGCCGGCAATAGCGGAGCCTGTGGCGAGGCCCCGAACTTCCTCTTCGGCTGGTATTCGAAGACGATCCGAGCTCTTCATTCGGCGAAGATCCAAGATACGACACCATGCAAGACATGCTGATCACAGACCAGGTCCAATGGGAGCAACTCTGCCAGGAGATTCGCGCCGCGGGCATTGTCGCATTCGATACCGAGTTTGTCTCGGAATTCACCTACCGGCCTGAGTTGTGCCTGCTGCAGTTCGCGATTCCCGGACGCCTGGCTGCCGTCGACCCCTTCGCCGTCAGTGATCTCACCCCCTGGTGGGATCTGATGACCGACGACCGCACGACAATCGTCGTGCATGGCGGCAGGGAAGAAGTCCGCTTCTGCCTGACGGCGACAGACAAGCCTCCCCGGAAGCTCGTCGACATCCAGATTGCCGAAGGACTACGGTCTCCCAGTTTTCCGCTTTCTTACGCCAACCTGCTGCAACGGGTCCTGGGTGTGAACGTCGGCAACCATCAGACGCGTACCGACTGGCGGAAGCGGCCACTCCGTACCGAGCAGATCGAATACGCCGTCGAAGACGTCGAGTACGTCCTCCCCGCCTGGGAGAAACAATCCGCCGATCTGACCCAGTTGGGACGGGCTTCCTGGGCCGAAACTGAGTTTCAACGGCTGATTGAAGACGCACTCAGCGAGCGATCTCCCGATAGCTGGACACGGCTGTCGGGATTGCACAAACTCAAGCCCCGATCGCTTGAGGCGGCGCGGCAACTGTACTTCTGGCGGCAGGGAATCGCGGAGCAAACGAATCGCCCCCTTCGGCGGATCCTCCGGGACGACCTGCTGGTCGACCTGGCCCGACGTTTGCCCCAATCTCGACAACAGGTGCTCGCCAACCGCGATATGGGCCGCACTGAATACCAACGCCATGTCGGCGACATCCTGGAATGTCTTGATCGCGTCCGACAGGTTCCCGACAGCGATCTCCCCCGCTTCCCCGAACGGCAGGCTTTGGAACGAAACCAGGACGACCAGGTACTGGGCAAGCTGCTGGGAATTGCCCTTGCCAACCGATGTGCCGAAATGAGCGTCTCGCTGTCACTGGTTGGAACGACGTCCGATTTGCGAGAACTGGTTCGGACACGCGTCTACGGACACCAGTTCGAGACGCCCCCCCGCCTCTCCGTCGACTGGCGGGCCGAAGTCTGCGGCGACCTGCTGGCCGACGTCATGGACGGCAAAGTGGCCTTGCGTGTGGTCAATCCGAAGTCGGAATATCCACTCGCTTTCGAACGCCGCGACAAATAGCGCCGATGGATGTCAGAAGGGTTCGAGCTCACTCGTCCGATTGTGGAGAGCGACTCCGGCGGGTACGAATTTCTTCCAGACGTTGGGCCAGTTCGGCTTCCACGCCCCGGTCGACCGGTTGGTAGTACGTCCGCTCGACACCCAAGTAGTCCTGGTCGACCCACCCGTCGGCCGAATTGTGAGCGTACTGGTAATTCTGACCGTGTCCCATTCGCTTGGCACCGCCGTAATGCGCATCGCGAAGATGCATTGGAACAGGCAGGAGCGATTGCGTCTCGACATCCTGCATGGCGGCGTCAATGGCGGCGATGGCCGAGTTCGACTTCGGAGCACAGGCAATGTACGTGACCGCCTGAGCCAGTGGAATGCGGCATTCGGGCATTCCCAGCCGTTCGGTCGCCTCCGCGGCCGCCTGAGCCAGTACCAAAGCCATCGGGTCGGCGTTGCTGACGTCTTCCGCCGCACAGATCACGATTCGGCGGGCAACAAATCGGGGGTCTTCTCCGGCGACAAGCATCCGGGCCATCCAATAGATTGCTGCATCCGGGTCACTTCCTCGCATGCTCTTGATGAATGCGCTGGCAGCATCGTAGTGGTCATCGCCGTCCGCGTCATAACGGATGGCCTTCTTTTGAATCGACTCTTCAGCCGTCGCCAGGTCGAATCGGCGGCCTGTCTTCTCCAGCGAACGGACACCAATCTCCAGCGCAGTCAGCGCTCGCCGGGCGTCCCCGTCTGAGATCTTCGCCAGAAACTCGAGTGCCTCCGGATCCGCCTCGACACTCAGATCGGCCAGGCCACGTTTCCGATCGTGCATCGCACGCTCCAGTAGCTGCAACACATCGTCGGTCGTGAGTGGTTGGAACTCGAAGACCTGACTGCGGCTGATCAGAGGCGACACAAGCGCAAAGAACGGGTTGGACGTGGTCGCGCCGATGAGCGAGACGACACCCGACTCGACTTCGGGCAGCAGCACATCCTGCTGCACGCGTGAAAAGTGGTGCAATTCGTCAATGAACAGAATGGTCCGCCGGCCTTCGGCCGCCAATCGGTCCCGCGCCTGATCGATGGCGGTGCGGACTTCTTTGACACCACAGGCCGCTGCGTTCAGCGAAACAAATGCCCGCGACGACTTCCGCGCGACCAATTCGGCGAGCGACGTCTTTCCAGTCCCGGGCGGTCCGTAAAAAACGAGTGACGAGAGCCGGTCCGCCTGGAGAATGCGCCGCAGCAACTTCCCCTCCCCCAGGAAATGCCGTTGACCGACAAACTCTTCGAGGTTTTGCGGCCTCATGCGTGCCGCCAGCGGCTGAGCCTGGGCGACATTACGTTCCTCGATGGCGTCAAACA
>CALJUK010001130.1 GCA_937975745.1 uncultured Planctomycetaceae bacterium
TTTCGCACCGAAAGTCACAACCCCGACGAACCACGTCGCGGCAAACAACGACGATCTGGATGAAGACCCCGAAACACTGACGCTGACCTTGTCGAATCCGAGCAATGCCAGCATTTTGACCGAAACGGCGACCGGCACGATCATCGATACGGACGCGCTTCCACTACTCACGATCAACGATATCCAGCTCAGTCCCGCAATATCCGCGAACGCGGTTCACGCCCAGTTCACTGTCAGTTTGAATCAGGTGAGCGGGCGGACGGTCACCGTCCAATACAGAACTGCGGACGGCACGGCCGAGGACGAGAACGGCGACGGGGATTACCGCTCGACGTCCGGCCTGGTCACTTTCGCGGCGGGCGTCAAGACGCAGACCATTGACGTGGTGCTCGATACGTATACGCTCGATTCGCTGAATGAATACTTCTACGTCGTGCTGGAAACGCCCGTCAACGCGACATTCGGAGCCGGGGTTGTTAACACCAAAGGAAAGGCCACATTCGCCGGCAACCAGGTCGACGTGTACGGTTCGAACGGCAATGACCGTTTCGTCTTCCAGGCTGGCCGCCCCGGTGTCTCGTCGCATTTGGTTTCGATCAACGGCGGGCCGTCTCAATCCATCGACTCGACACTGTTCCGTACTGTCAGCCTGCACGGGCTAAATGGAGTGGACCGCGTCGACCTGACCGGCTCGGCGGCTGACGACATCGCCACGCTGGAGACGACGTCCGGCCGGATGTCCAGTCTGGTTTACGACATCTTGACGGACAGCATGGAGAAGCAAGTCTTCCGCAGTGGCGGCGGCTTCGACCAGCTGACGATGACCGACTCGACAGACAACGACTACTTCGAGGCAACGGACGCGACCGCCTACATGATCGGACCGGGCTACGGAAATACCGCGAAAGGCTTCGGGAAGGTTACTGCAAATAGCACGATGGGCGGATTCGATACGGCCCTGCAGAACGACCTGGCTGGCAACGCCCAATACGTCGGCCAAGGGACGAACACTTCGATGCGGGGGTTGAATTACCTCAACGTCACCAACGGTTTCGACCGTGTCGACGCTGTGACCCAAGCCGGTGCCGTCAACACGGCCGTACTCAAGGCCGTCGGCAACAACGTTATCTTCATCGCCATTGGTGCTACGGCTTCGATGTCGGGCAGCAACTATCTGAACACCGTCACGAACTTCTCGCGTGTGGATGCGACAGCTGCGGCCGGCGCCACGAACAATAGGGCCGTCTTCAACGCGGTCGGCAACGATGCCCGGTTTGTCAGCAACGGCTACCAAGCCTACATGCAGAATGCCGGGGCCGGCACCAAGTACCTGAACGTGGCCTTTGGCTTCAACCGAGTTGACGCCTATGCCATGAGCGGAGCGACCAACAACAGGGCGTTGTTCAACTCGGTTGGAAGCGACGACTCGTTCGTCGGGAACGGCAGCCAGGCCTACATGCAGAATGCCGGTGCTGGCACCCAATATCTGAACGTGGGCTTCGGATTCAACCGGGTCGATGCCTACGCCAAACCGGGTACGAACAACAAGGCAGTCTTAAACGCAGTTGGCAACGACGACAAGTTCGTCGGCAACGGCAGCCAGGCCTACATGCAGAATGCCGGAGCCGGCACCAAGTTCCTGAACGTGGCCTTCGGATTCAACCGGGTCGATGCCTACGCCAAGCCGGGTGCGACCAACAACAAGGTCGAGTTCTACGGAGTCGGACCCAACGACCAATTCGTCGGCAACGGCAGTCAGGCCTACATGCAGAACGCTGGAGCCGGCAAGAAATACCTGAACGTGGCCTTTGGTTTCAACCGGGTCGACGCGTTCGCCAAGCCGGGCGGGTTCAACACAGCCATGTTCTACGGTTCCGCCGGAAACGACACCTTCCAGGTTCAGGGAACACGCGCCTGGGAGATGGGGGCTGGCTTCCTGAATGTGGCCAACGGTTTCGTCGACATGAAGGCCTACAGCAAGGGTGGCAACGACAAGGCCTACTTCGCACCGATTCAATCGACGGACACGGTCTACGGGCGAGGCGACTCATTCCAGCTGACCAAGGCCTCGAACGGGACCCGGTTTGAAGTCAAAGACTACAGTTCTGTTCGGGCGACGGCAGCGAGTGGCCAAACGGCAACGGCTGACGTCAAGAACATTGACTACGTCTTCGAGAAGGTCGGAACCTGGATCGACGCTCCGTAGACGGCCGCGTCATCGATCGCCAGAACGCCGTAATCCGAGGTCGCAGTTGTGGAGAGAACTTCCGCAGCTGCGACCTTTCTTGATCTGTCGCTTGAGGTCTTAACGGCTCGCGCGGCGGGAACGGCGGCGGAAGAGCCCCTTTTGCGACTTGTCGTCATTCCGCGAGTCCGCCGTCTGCTCCTCCTGCAGCTTGCGGGCGTTCTCTCGATCCGCCTGCAATTCCATCTGTGGAGTCGCCATCGCTCCGGTAGGAACTGGCTCGGGGAGGAGATTTCCTGCGGCAATGGGCAGGTCGTCGTCGCTGGTTCGTTCGCGATACAGAATGAGAGCGTGCACCGAGTGGTACAGCGCACCGCAACGCGCCGTCACATTTCGGTTGCGGATCAGGTCGTTCGCCAGAGACTCGACTCCGCGACGGACCCATTCCTTCTTCAACTCGCTGGCGGGCAAGGCCATCATCAGAAACTCAAGGATATGGCCCGACGTCTCGATCCGCTTGGCAAACTCGTTGCTGTAACCCGGTCCCCGGAAATGCTGCGTTGAGAAGCTACCGTCCCGGTTCTGCAACGATTGCGCAACCGCGGAATAGCGGCGGACCTTCTGATCCGCTTCCAGCCAGACACCACGCAATTGCTGGCCGGCATGCAGGTACGCGTTCCGGGCATACGCCAGGGCATACAGGCCGTGCGTACCGCCGCAAGCCGCCATGGTGGGGTCGTTGCGCAGTTCAATCTCAATCATCTGCTCGATGCTGCAGGGCTGACCTGCCTCATTGGTCCATTGGGCGTCCCACGGCAGATAATGGCTGAGCGCCCACAGCGACCACGTCACTTCGTGTCGGTAATCAAATTCAATCTGCGAATTGCGGACGACGTCGCCAATCGTCATCGGGCCATCGTTGGTTAGCAGCTGGAAATCACTCGGCAGCCGCGACATCGTCAGGATGGCCAAAAACTGATTCTGGTGTCCCTGAAAAATATATGGTTCAGAGAATGGATGCGCCCGACCGCCGTACTGGGTCTTTTCGAACAGGGGTTCACCTCGGTAGGTGGGATTGCTGGCAAGCCATTCCAAGCCATTGATCCGCCGACCGTTCTGGACAACCTCAAAGTCACCCCGGAGCGCGAGCAAGCCGTGTAAAACCTGCCATGGACTGTGGACAGCCACGTCCAGGTTGCGCTGAAAATTGATCTCAATCGCGGTGTCGACTAGGCGATCGAGTGGATCTGCGTATTCAACTGCGTCGACAGACCGCCGTGCGTTTTCTGCGGCCTGATCGGTCACTGCCGGCGCTTCGATATCCTGTTCTGACCGGCCGTCAGCTTCATCGGCAAAAACGACCGGCTGCAGCCCTGATACCAGTGCTAACAGAACGCCAAAAACGGCCGATCTCCAATGCAGTTGTCTTGCCAACATCGAACCTTGTGTCCTTTGGAGTTGCCTCAGTCGGGTGGTCGTGGTGTGCAGTACGCGCATTGCTGCACTCATGGTATTTCGGAATTCGCAACGAGTAGAATCGAAGCGAAATCGGCCTGACGGCCAGATGGCCCGACGACCGTGTATTTTGCGGGTCGTACTCGGCACGGCGGATGCAACCGTTGCTGCGACAATCTCAACTACAACCGCTACAACCGGACTTATTGTCGTGATCGGAATCACGTCGCCGCTGAAAGGGGAAATCCCGCAAGATTTCGACGATTCGATCGATGTCGGCCAAATTCGTGTAAACGTGCGGACTCAGGCGGAGCCGCCCACCGCGACAATTCACAACCACCTGCCGTTCCCGACAGTATTCCCGCA
Source organism: uncultured Planctomycetaceae bacterium (assembly GCA_937975745.1). Taxonomy (GTDB): domain Bacteria; phylum Planctomycetota; class Planctomycetia; order Planctomycetales; family Planctomycetaceae; genus CALJUK01. The sequence goes on from CALJUK010001130.1 coordinate 4,007, forward strand.
ACCGCTGCGAACAGCCCCCGGGCACATCGCAGGACACAATCCCGGAAAAGTGGGGCGACTGTCGGCAGCTCACCACACACGCCGGTGTTTCGCGATTAAGACGCTCGACCAACTGATCGGTGACCTGCTTTAAACGAGACGAAAGCCTTTCGACTCCGTATTCCTGCAGCAGCCGCCAACTTGCTGCCAAACCGACGAAGCCGGGGACCGGCATTGTTCCCCCTTCGTAACGGGCGGCTGAATCCTTCAACCGGACTCCCTGCTGCGAGAAATCTCCTGCCGTCTTGACACTGTTCCAGCCGACGTTCAGTGGCCGCAGTCGGGTCAACTGTTCTTCTCGAATGAACAGGACGCCGGCCCCCTCAGGTCCCAGCATCCATTTGTGTCCGTCGAAGGCGAGAAAGTCGACCGGAACACGCTGCAGATCAAGCGGCCAGACACCTGCTCCCTGAATGGCATCCACGAACAGCCGGGCACCGCGACGGTGGGCGATCTCGGCGACCTGTGCAAGATCCAGCCGAAAACCGGTCGCATAGCCGACCCAACTGACGGATACGAGTCGAGTTCGCTCGTCACAGGCAGACTCCAGACGGTTGAGATCCACCTGCTCCAGGTCTGTGGGCACCAGCCGCGTTTCGACGCCCCGCGACGCCAGGTTCTGCCAGGGATACAAATTGCTGGGAAATTCGCTGGCGAGCGTGACCACGTTGTCACCTGCTTCCCACGGAAAGCCCTCTGCAATCAGGCCAATCCCCTCGGTTGTGTTGCGGACGAGCGCAATCTCCCGAGAACTGACATTCAGCCATTCGGAGGCAAGCTGTCGGACCGCTGACAGAGATTCCTGCCACTGGGACCATTCCGTAACGCCGTTGCAGCTGGCACTTTCGACCCAGAGGCGAATTGCCCCGACTGCGGGAGCGGGGAGCGGAGCGACGGCCGCATGGTCGAAGTAGGCCCACCGCTCGGCCACCGGCATCTGGCGCCGGAACCGGCTCCAATCCGCGTCCGTCGCTTGATGGTTTGTCCCGTGTGAAACAGGTTCTTGTCCTCGATCGCTTTCAGATTGCCCTGACTGATCCATCGGTTCCCCCGAACGAGGTCTTAAAACGACGAAAATACGGCGGACCATCGGAACGGCACGCCTAAGGCTGTCTCGGTCTCTGACACCGACTATGATGCGGAGCAATCGCCCTCCTGGCAAATCTTCGGTCATGGCTCTGCCAGGATGTGGCCTGGATGAATTGGTCTCGCAAGGAAACACGGACACCCTATGTCTGACACGGCATTCACCCGCGACGAGTTACTTAGCGACTACCTCGACACACTTCCGTATGCACCTTATCCACTGCAGGAAGAAGCCCTCTTGGCATGGTTCACCGCCAAACAGGGAGTCCTCGTCTGCGCACCGACGGGCACGGGAAAGACGCTGATCGCCGAAGCCGCCATGTTCGAGGCCCTCAAGACAGGTCAGACCGCATACTACACCACGCCGCTGATTGCCTTGACCGAACAGAAGTACCAGGAGATGCAGGAGGCTGCCGTCCGCTGGGGCTTCCGGGCTGAAGACGTTGGTCTGGTGACGGGAAATCGGCGGGAGAACCCGGACGCGACCGTGCTGGTCGTTGTGGCTGAGATTCTGCTGAATCGCCTGCTGCATCCGGCGCAGTTTCAGTTTGACAACGTGACG
>CALJUK010001131.1 GCA_937975745.1 uncultured Planctomycetaceae bacterium
CCTCCTGCAAGGCTTGCCGACGGGCGGAGTCCGTAGGAAGTCGACCGGTCTGCATGAGTCGCTGCAGGTCCGACTTCATCCCCTCGGGCAACTCGCCGGCGAACGGTGTTCCCAGCTTGCCGAGTGCTTCACCGAGGCGTTTTTCCATCTGAAGGATTTCGTCGCCCGTCATTCCTTCGAGCATCTGCGTATCCGAGAGTGCGTCGTTTCCGGCCAAAGCGTTTTGCAGCTGGGCGGTTGCCGATGTGATGCGACTGTGCATTTGCTCGCGGAGTGCATCCACTGTTTCCCATTTTTCGTGTGTCAGTGGTGCAGATTGCGTCTCTTTCGACAGTTGAGCAATCTCGTCGCGGAGTGTGTCTTCTGACTGTTCGTCGAGCAACTCCTCTTCTTTCAGTGTTTCAAACATTTCCGCCAGCGACTCGGCTGCCTGTTGTCCGACGGTATCGATCAGTTCCGGAGCTGGCCTGGCTTCGCGCAGCGGAACGAAACAGGTGGCAATCAGAAAAACCACCGGAAGAAACAGCATTCGGCCGGAACGTGTCGGGCGGAGTTTGGGCAGTGCGGACCGCCATTGCTGCTGTTCCTGCGGAAGCCGGTCGGCCCAGTCGGTATCCGGGCATTCCTGAATCGCCATCAGCAGTCCTCCGGCGTTCAGTTTCCGGTCCAGCATCGCGACGGCTTCCCCTGCGGTGATCCATTCGGGCTTGGTTGTCAACCACGCAAGTCCCCAGACCACGGGAAGACCAGCCGTCAGGACCAACACGCTCGGCCAGACGGAAAGGCCGACAAGTTTGACGACGAGAATGACACCGCCGAGCAGGAACAGGTAGATTGCCGACCATTCCGTGGCTCGCTGCAGCCATTGCGCAAAGTGAAATCGACGCAGGTACTCTCGGATCCAGGGATCGGGAGAAGACATAAGGGGTCCTTACGATGCGCACAGAGATCGACTTGGCCGCGCGAACGAGACCGAATACTGCCGGAACGCTGCCAGTACCCCAGAGATGGGTGCGACCGTGCGTTCAGGACACCTGTTATCTTACGATGATCGCCCTGACGGGGACCAAAACTTTTTTGGGAATTCCTGGTGGATTCCGGGATCAAGCCGATTCGCCGCCTTGGCAGCTTCCGTTGCGTCGGCTGAATTCACACCGATTCATGAGTCAAGATACTGGGTTCACGAGTCAAGATACCGGGCCAATGCCTCCTGCCAGGGGGGCAATTTGCGGCCAATCGCCTGATCGGTCTTCTTCGTACAGAGAACACTGTAACGGGGACGTGCCGCTTTCGCCGCGAACTCGGCCGTTGTGATGGGAACGATGGGCGTCCGCTTTCCCGCCAGTCGGAGAACTTCTTTCGCC
>CALJUK010001132.1 GCA_937975745.1 uncultured Planctomycetaceae bacterium
CGTGCGGGGCGGGAAGAACGACTGACACTTCGGGGGACTCTTCACGCCCGGGACTGCATTCTTTCCACAACAGGCGGTCGATGCTACTCTAAAGGCCCGTTTTCCTGAAAATCAGCGAATCACTCGACGTTACTTCCCTGCCGCGTTTCCCAGCGAGGATATTATGCGAAGCATGTATGGCCTGCGAAGTGTTCACTTCATTGTTGCGTTCCGACGCGGCTTTATTGTTGGGCTATTGGCCGGGTTGGCGGTCTGCTGCGTCTTGATGCAGTCGGCCCAGGCGGGGAACGTCGTTCCGACTGAAAAGGGAACTCTGGAAGAGAACGTCCGCTGGTACGATGTCCGACTGCTGTCTGTCGAGGGGCAAGGTTGGCAGGATGTTGCGTCTCCATTCGATCGTTTTCCCGCCCGAGCGGAGAGCACGTTGCGTCCCCCCGTCTGGGGTCTCAGTCGTCATTCGGCCGGCATCGCAGTCCGTTTCGTCACCGACGCCGAAACGCTGCATGCCCGATGGACGCTGACATCGGATCGATTGGAAATGTCTCACATGCCGGCGACCGGTGTCAGCGGGCTGGACCTGTATGTTCGCGTGCCTGATGGTCATTGGCGCTGGCTGGCCAATGGCCGCCCGTCGGGCAAGACAACGACAGCCCAGCTATACGGTGGGATTCCCGCCGGTGAACGTGAGTTTCTGTTGTATCTTCCCTTGTACAACGGTGTGACTTCCGTCGAACTGGGCCTCCCCGAGGGAAGCCATCTGAAACAGTCCCCACCGCGGCTGGCCGGTCATGCCAAGCCAATCGTCTTCTACGGCACGTCCATCACGCAAGGTGCTTGTGCATCGCGCCCCGGCATGGTTCACACAGCCATCATCGGACGCAAGTTGGACCAGCCGGTCATCAACTTGGGATTCTCGGGGAACGGCCGGCTGGAAGCAGAAGTCGGTGCGCTGATGGCTGAGATCGACGCGGCCGTCTATGTGATTGATTGCCTGCCCAATGTCGATGCCGCAACGGTCACCGAACGGACAGAACCGCTGGTTCGGCAGCTGAAGAAGGCCCACCCAGAGACGCCGATTCTGCTGGTGGAAGACCGTAACTACACCGACTCGTTTCTGGTGGCCTCCAAACGGCAGCGGAACGAATCCAACCAGAAGGCGTTGCGCGCGGTGTATGACCGCCTGAAGTCCGACGGTGTCGAAGGATTGTATTACCTCGAAGCGGAGAAATTGCTCGGGGATGATGGCGAGGGAACCGTCGACACTTCGCACCCAACCGATCTGGGCTTCATGCGGCAAGCAGATGCGTTTCTGGAAGTGCTCCGGCCGATTTTGAATCGGCCGTGAAGCTCTTTTCCCGGCTGCGGTCCCGCGCGAGTGAATCTCTTGACGGGCGAGATGGCTTGTTCAATGAGATTACTTCGCTGCAGAGTCGGCTTCGGCCAGATCGAAGGTGAATTCCTGTCTCCCCGATTCAATGCGGGCTTCCAGGGGTGTCGTTGCCGCTGTGCGAAATTTCTGCGGAAAATGGGACGGATCGGGCAGGCTACCGGTGGCTTGTGTGTCCGGAACCGGATTCCCCTGCGGCGGCAGAACGACGACTGCATACGTCCCCGTGACGACTCCGTCAATCTGAACCGTTCCGTCCGGGCCGACTTCTCCTCCACCACCCTCGCCCGTATCGAGATTCTCCAAATTGACGAAAGCACCGGTGAGCGGCTCGCCCGAGTAGGTCACCGTCAGGACAACGTCTCCCCGTTCCTTACCGGACCTCGGTGAGTGGCCACAGCCGGTCAAACCGGCCGTCACGACCAGGGCGAACAGCAGCACCGAAACGGGTCGATTCGTCCGTGAAAAAGCAGACTTTCGACTGAGGTGATCAGCGGGCAAGTTCATCTGCGGGGCTTTCTCAATTGTGGCGGGCCGGCGCAGCAGGTGTGGAGTGAGACACGACAGAAAACAGGAGCGGCCCGCGTCATTCCGGTGACGGGCCGTTGTCCGGCGTTGTCCGGTCTGCTGTGCCGCCGACGTTCCAACTTGAAACGGAGCTGGCCACAAACGCGTCTGGATTCGGCAGACAGCACAGCGGACCGGCCGGATGGGCGTCGTTTGGTTAGAACTCGCCCAGGACGTACCCATCATCGCGAACGGACAGCCGGCGCAGAGTTTCCATGTCGAGATTTTCCGACAGGAAGCGGACAGACCCGTCGGTCAGCAGGCCGTGGATTCCACCCGTGTGGAACGAGTTGAGGATCGTGTTGACGTCAAACCCCGAGGAACTGTCCGCGCCGGAACCAGCGCCCGAGTTCCATGATGAATTGGGCGGATAGCGAACTGTTGTCAGACCCGTTGTGTAACCACTGCTGGAAGTGACATCGCTGTAGACCACACCCGGTGGCCAGGCGCTCGTTCCCGTCGTCCCTGCGATTGTCGAAGTGTTGGGGGGAAAGCCGGCCCAACCACCCAGCGGATTTGCGGTCTGTTCGCGACCATTCACCCGGCCCGATTGCTCGCCGACGATCAGCGTGTTGGAAGTGCCGTCGATGCAGTCCCGAATGCGGACACTCTTGAAGGCGATCAGCATGCCGGTCTCGCAGAGCGTTCCGCCCTGCACCGCATTGGCCGCGGTGCAGATTGTGGTGCGGCCGGCTGGGTCGGGTGTTCCACCCGAGATTCCGACGTAGTCAATCAGAAACGCCCCCGGTACGGGATTGGTGGTCGCATTGTAGACGCCACCGGTGGTGGCGTAGACCATTTGCTGCGGATTCGTTTCTCCGTACGGACTCGATGGGCACACGTAAACGGGGACGACAAAACCGGCGAGAACACTGTTGGCGCCGTACCCGTAGTAGCCAGCGAAGCCAGCTGAGAAACTCAACTGATTATACGCGGGCGCCTGATCCAGATATGGGAGCAGACCCACGCGAAAATTGGGAGCGCTGGCACCGGAACGGACGCCAATCGGAAATGCTCTGTAGGCGTCGTGATAGTTGTGGAGTGCCAGACCGATCTGCTTGAGATTGTTAGAGCATTGCGAAC
>CALJUK010001133.1 GCA_937975745.1 uncultured Planctomycetaceae bacterium
GCCAGCCGGTTCGCCGATTCTTCGAACTGTTTGATGATCTGTTCGATCCAGCGCTACTTGTCCTTCTGTAGCGACGGCAGTGGGTGGCGGTACTTGTTGGTCGATCCCGGCTCCAGCAGGCCGAAGCGCTTTCTCTGCTTGGGCAGCCTTGCCATGCAGCGATCCACCAGTGGAGTCAGCTTGTCGCTGACGCCCCAGGCAAGAACGAGCGGAACTTTCCTGCTCCGAGGAAGTTTCAACGACAACTCTTCCTCTCGATGGTCTGAGAAGATCGAGTGGCCCTCGAAGTCGTCGTCGCTCTTTAATCGCTGGTAGGTCTTGATGAATTCGGCGCTCTTGGGGCAACGGAAATCAGACAGGTTCAGGACTCGAACATGCTGCCATCCTCGAAAGCGCATGACTCGCATGACCTGATACTGCGTCGTATCGGGGTTGGTCGGGACGAGCGAGATCGGCAGCGTGTGAATCGCTCTGCCTCGGATGTGATTATTGACCTCGGCCAACGGCCTCGAAGAACCGGGGTTCATCATTAGGAACACGGCGTCGGGCCGAATAGATGACAACTCGGTGTGATCTGCTGGAGTGTGGTCGTGGCTGACGATCTCCAAAACGCTTCGACACTCGACGATCTCTTTGGAAGCGAGTTCGACTGAGTCGAAGTGACCGAAGACCCCGTAATTCTGATTCAACTCCCTGGCGGGAATGAAAGGCTGCGTTGTCACTTTTTCGTGCCCCGCTTTACCTTCACTTTCGACTTCTCGGCCTGCGCCATCTTCTTTTGCGGGTTCGGCATCTTGGTTGCTGGTTTCCTTGGTCCTTGCCTCTCGTTCTTGCTCATGGTCGTCGTCCTTTCTTACTCGATTCTACCGGGAGCAGGGCTGGCTCGATAGAATTAGGGTTTCGACAACCGCAAGGAAGCCGCCATGCCCACCAAGAAACAAATCCAACCCGGCGAGAAGGTGCCGCTCAAACTGACTGCTGCCGAGCGGAAGTTGGTCCTCGACGACGTTACGTGCCTCGACACGGGTTACGAGCAGATCATTCGGGATGCGCCGAGCGGCAAGCCGGTAATGATGACGCTCGATGATCTGGACGACTTCGGGGGTTACATCGCCGCCGAATCCAACCACTGTGACGACCGCAAGAAGCAGAAGAAGCTCGACGCCATTTTCGAGAGGATTCAGAGCTTGCTGGAAACGTACACGGATGAAGAGTCGCCGCAGACCTTGAATATCGAGGACGCACGCAAGAAGACGGCGATTATCGATCAGGCCGCTCAGATCGCTGAGTTTGTGGCGCAGGCACTCATGGCCGCCGAGCAGCTTCGCATCAAGACGAAGCCGCTCGACAATTTTTGGATGGCACCGGGGCAGCGGGAGGTCTTGCTCCTTATCCCCAGCCTGTCGAAGACCATCAAGATCAAGCTGGCGAAGGACAAGCCCCTCAGCGTGGCCGAAGTCGCCAGCATGACAATGGCTGTGGCAGAAGACCTGCCCGATGGCGAGGCACGGAAGCAGGTGGCCTTGTTGCTGGTTGCCAAACACCTGATGGATCGCCTGCAAGAAGGAATCATGGCGAAGGCTGAACCACCAGCGAAAAAGAAGCCAAAACGACCGACCAATAAGATCACCGGCGACCTCTACCAGTTCAAGATCACACTGCTCGAATCGAATCTGCCGATCTGGAGACGAATTCAGGTTCAAGACGGCACACTCGACAAACTGCACGAGCACATCCAGACGGCGATGGGCTGGACCAATTCGCATCTCCATCAGTTCGAGATCAAGGGAGAACGATACGGCGATCCCGAGCTTCTGGACGACGGGTTCGAGGACTTCGAGTGCGAAGATTCCACCACCACGATGCTGAGCGAAATCCTGCCGAAGACCGGCAAGCGGTTCGCTTTCAAATACGAATACGACTTCGGTGATGGCTGGGAACACGAAGTTCTCTACGAGGGCAGCCTGCCGCTGGAGAAAGGCAAAAAGTACCCACTCTGTCTGGAAGGTGAACGAGCCTGTCCACCCGAGGATGTTGGCGGGGTATGGGGCTACGCCGACTTCCTCGAAGCCATCGCTGATCCCAAGCATGAGCAGCACGACGACTTCGTGGAATGGGCTGGTGAGTTTGATCCTGCCGAGTTCGATCCGATGAAGGCGACGAGGGACATGAAGAAGGGCCTGCCGGATTGGAGGCAGATGTAATGAGCAAGGAGACGCAGAGGACCGACCACGATTCCGTTGTCGAAGACTGGCGGAACAACGCCGAACGTCATGACGACGAGAATTACGAGTTCCTCCGCAGCATGAAGTTCAGAGAATACGGGTTCGTGCCCGACCAGTTGGCCGGTGAGTTGCACGAGCAGGCGTTTCAGATCGTCGATTGCACTCGCTGCGCCAACTGCTGCAAGACAATGGACATCAAGTTCAGCGACGACGACATCGAGCGGATCGCCGGGCATCTGGACATGACGACTGCCAACTTCATCGAGGCTTATCTTGAAGCGGATGACGAGGACGGCACCTACAAGGCTCGCCAGAAGCCGTGCCCGTTTCTTGGGGAAGATGATCGCTGTACGATCTACGAAGTGCGACCAACCGTGTGCCGAGAGTATCCGCACACTGATAAGGACGGTTTCACGTTCCGAACGATGGGCGTGGCGGGCAATGCGCTGGTCTGCCCCGCCGTGTTCTGGATTGTCGAGCAGATGAAGCAAGAGGCTCTCGGATAAAGGAGTTGATCGATGTTGCTGTCACGGGATGACGCCGAACTTTTCTTCAAGTTGCACCGCTCGTTGATGTGTTTTGTGAACGAGCGACTTCAAATCATCCCCGACATCGGCAGTCCCGATGAGTTTTCCGCACTACCGCCCGAAATGCGCCTCAAAGTTCGGGACGCATTCATTGATGAGACAGACCTCATTGAGGTTTTCGTCGATGCCAACCCGTTTGACCTGTCAGGCGAAGAGTTGGAAGTCGTTCATTCATGGCGGCATCTGGTTGCTGGAAAGTTCTTCATCTTCCGCCATCTGAAGAAGTACACCGTCTTTCTCTCTTCAGACGAGCCGACCACGGCCTATGGTGTTGTGGCGTTGGCCGACCCGTTTGAGGAACTCGTCGGACAGCACCTGCCGGTGATGGCTGAGACGGTCTTGCTGCCGCTGGGCGACAAGATCGTCTATGACGGACTGCTCAACGGCTACAACATCTCGTTCGGCGGCGGCATCAAGCGCAGCCTGAATGAGAACTACAAGGAGGCGAAGGAACGACTTGGGATCGTCACCTCGCTCCCCATCGAAGCACGGCCTATGCCAACAAGAAAGCCCAAGGTAGGGCGAAAAAAAGCGGCAAGAAGCTCGGGCGAGGGCAAAGAAATCCTTGATGTGATTGTCGGCATGACGGATCAATTCTGCCGGGACCATCTGAACGACGAATACGCCACGCTTTGTCGCAAGCTCGCCGAAAAGCTCTCACGCAAACGCCCATCGCCGCTTCTGAGCAGCAGGCCGACGACTTGGGCCAGCGGCATAGTGCGGACGATTGGCTGGGTGAACTATCTGGATGACAGCACGACCGAACCCCACATGAAACTGACGGCCATCGACAAGGCGTTTGGTGTTGGCGAGAGCACCGGTCAGGGGAAGTCCAAAGCCATCCGCACAATGCTCAAGATTCGGACCTTCGATCCAGAATGGACGCTGCCGAGTCGCATGGATAATCCGATGGTGTGGACGCTGGAGGTCAACGGATTTCTGATGGATGTGCGTCACGCACCACGGGAAGTTCAGGAGTTCGCCTTTGAAAAAGGACTGATTCCCTACATTCCAGCGGATCGTGTGGATTCCGAAGTGATGTGAGTGATGCGAAAGAAGACCAAACCAAAGAGTCCGTTCACAGGTCGCTGGCGCACCACATGGATGGAACAGTGGGATCAGGATTTCGTGGACGCCGAGGTTGAAGGCTTCTTCGAGTTCCGCAAGGACGGTTCTGGCGAATTTCAGTTCGGTTACGTCCGTGGCGAGATCGATTATCGATCATGCACTCGAGACGGCAAGCCGAGCGTGGAGTTCACATGGGGCGGGCACGACGAGATGGACTCGGCGCAGGGCCGGGGATGGGCAGTGATCGACCACGATGAGATCATGGGAACAATCTTCTTCCATCAAGGAAACGAGTCCGAGTTCAAGGCAAAGAAGCAACGGAAGTGACCATGGGCCAGACCAGCAAGAAGCTCCACCGAAAACTGAAGACGATGGCCGCCTCGCTTGGGCCTCCGGTGCTTCGATCTGCAATTCGACGGCAACGACACACTGGCAAGCTGTTTGATCGAAGCGAATGACGTGGTGTGCATGAGCCCGGACCTGTTGGACGCACTTCACACGATGTCCGATTCCCGCATGGGAATCGACGAGCATGTTGGGAAAGACCGACGATGTGCGGGAGGCTGGCTTTCGTCAACTGCCAAGGCGCCGGGGACGCATCCAATGGATCGGATTGGTCGTCAGCATGACTGATGGCTTCCTTTTGGCCGATCTGTTTGTCGAATCGGCTCCCAGTGTAAATGACTTGGCGAAGCTCTTGGCCGACGCCATGCGCCGACCGCTGGTCGAAGGTCCGCATCGTCCCCGATCCATCCGGTTGCAGACCGAGCCAGAATGGAATGAGTTGGTCCCGCATCTGAAGCAACTGGGAATCGAGGTTGTCTCTCAAGACGAACTTCCAAAGATGGATGAGGCGTTCACAATCTTCCTCCGGGAAGTGATCGGTCACGAATGATTCAACGCCAGCAAGCTACTTGACGACACACGGAGGGGAATCATGTCCAAGCGGAAACGGACGATGTCTGCTGCCACGTTCCAAATCGGCGACAGAGTGCGTGTTCAGCACGGCGTCAAAGACGGTGATTTTCCCGACATGCCGCTGGGCGGTTGGGCGGGCACGATAATTGAATCTCACGACGATGGCATGTTTACCGTCCGTTGGACCGAAGAAACGCTGGCTTCGATCCATCCTGTCTTCAAGAAGCGGTGCGAGAAGGACGGCTTGGAATTCGAGGTCTATTTGCTCGGCCCAGACGATCTCGAACCCGACCCCGGTGGTCCGCTCGAAATCGAGCAGCCGAAGGAGATCGCCACCAAGCCGCTTTCGCCGAAGGACCAAGATGACCGCATCAGGATGATCTTCGATCTCACCAGCAATGATCCGTTGCCCGATGTCGATGACGAAGCGCTGGCAACCTACCACGCGTATCTATCGAAGAATCTGGTCTTCCCGTTCACAGCGGAACACAGCGAAGAATTCGGTCACCCCGAACGAGTCAAAGTCATCGGCTTCGGTGATCCCGGCGACGAGCCGATGGTCGACGAAACATACGGCATTCTCTGCGAGGCCCGTATAGAGCGCCAGATCGTCACGCTGCCGCTGGGCGAACTCGAAGAACCTTCACGAAACCACCCGTTGATCGATGATTACTGCTACTGGTTTTGGAACTGGCGGTAGCATCCTCCCGGAGCGTCGGAGCCGAGTAAGACATTCGACAATTTGCGTTTCCCATGTCGAAGTTTGGACGTGACGCTCCGCTTTGTCGAGGAGTGGTCGCTGGCGAGGACTGTTCCATGATTTAACCGAGAAAAGACACGTTTCTTCAAGCCGCTTTCGAGGAGGCCCGCAAAGGTCTGGCCGAGGGTGGCATTCCCATCGGCTCGGTGTTCGTGATCGACGGACAGATCATTGGGCGGGGACATAATCGCCGGGTTCATAGGGAGCGCCATTCTGCACGCCGAGACGGACGCCATCGAGAACGCCGGGCGACTCAAGGCCAGCGATTATCGCCGAGCCGTGCTGTATTCCACCTTGTCACCCTGCGACATCTGTTCTGGGATGACCCTGCTTGACCGCATTTCAAAAATCGTCATCGGCGAGAATCGAACCTTCCGAGGGCCGGAAGATTACGTTCGGTCGAGACGAGTCATCATTGAAATCGTTGACGACCCGGAGTGTGTGCGGTCGCTCAAGGGTTCATTCGCAGTCAGCGACGAGCTTCTGTCGCTGTTCGACCAACGCCAACTGTGCAGCATTGATCTTCCGCTTCGCCACGACTACGTCGAAGAACTCGGCTCGGTCGATCTCAGGAAACTCGGTTCGCCGACCGGATTTCGGAGACCATTCCATAGAGAACGTGTTGCTGGCGATGGCGCTCGGAGCGCGGTCGCCCTCGAATGCCCAAGTGTGAATGACCTTGCCCCCCTTCTGCTTTAACGCCGTCAACGGGGTGAATGGTCTGGCTGGCTTGAATCCGCCCTCTTCCTCAAATCAATGATCCCGTCATTGTGGATCGGCCGCCTCCACCTCAACTCCCGCCGCCGACCTAAATCTTCCGCCCGACTGTCGCATAACATGTGAGCCGGGTTTATCGGTTGGCGGATAGACTCGGCTGCCTTGCCCCACGTCAGCCAGCCGGTCACGTCCCTGCACGCTGCGAGATTCCCGCGTACCTCGACAGAGATCCCCCCATACGCCCTGCCACACTCGTTCGCGTTGAGCGATCGGCGGCGGACCCGTTGAAGAACTCATCATCGAACGACTCTGCGAACTCGTACGAAACGGGTCGCCAACTGAGGCGGCTCGAGTCGTCGTGTGGTGCTGGTACCGCGAACTGAATGATTCCGGCTTGGGCGACCTCCTGGCCGTCCAACATGGACACGCGCCGCTCGGCGGCACAGGGCTTGTCTAAGAGGCGGCGCACCGCGAACACCGGTTCGTGCTCGACCACGGAGACGTCGTCTCGGTCCAAAAGAATTCACCCACGCTACTGGAGCGAAGACTGCTCTCGATCTTGCACGCTACACCCCTTGATGGAGGACCGCATGATTCAACAGGCAATGGATTCAGCGCCCCGGTTCACGCCGGGACAGATCGTAATCACGACCAATGCTCAGCGAACCTTGCATCCGGAAGATATCCCGCTCGGTCTGAGCCGCCACTTGCGCGGCGACTGGGGGGATGTCGACGAGGAGGACCGACAGGAGAACGAACTGTCGCTGCGGAAGGGATTCCGGCTGCTGTCGGCCTACCGCGATCGCAACGGCGTCAAGTTTTGGATCATCACGGAGGCGGATGGCTCCGCGACGACGATCCTGCTGCCCGAAGACTACTGACCAGGAATTACCACGCGTGAACTCAATCAAGGAGAACTGACTTCGTGAATTATCCATTGGTCCTGCTCACCCTCTCTCTGGTGACGCTGCTCTCAGTTTCTTGCTTCATCCGAGAGAACCGGCTGCGGCGCGCGCTGCAGAGACTGCTCGTTCGACTTATCAACGCTTGGAGACACCATCATGAACCGAACGAGGGGCTCGGCCCCTCTGATCCTGCTGACCGCGGCCGCGGTGCTCCCACTGACCGGCTGCGGAAATGACGACGACCGGATGTGGGAACTCTCCCAAGAGATTACCGAAGCGAGTCGGGAACTCGTCGAGGCGGACGCCGAAGCCCGGAAGGAGATCGTCGAGATCCACCGTGACCTGCAGGAAGAGCGGGCCGGTCTGGACCGGCAGCACGAGGAACTCGAAGCCGAGCGCAGGGAGATCGCCACTCAGCGGCACCGCGATCCGTTGATCGCCCACGCCCTGTTGACAACCGGCCTAATCGTGGGCGGCCTCTTGCCGTTGGCCATCGCTTTTCTGCTGCTGAGGCAGCATCTCTCGCTGTCGGACAACGATCGTCTCACGGATGTCCTGATTGGCGAAATCACTGCTGCGAACTCTCCGCTGCTCTCGGCCGAGCGGGGGAACCGCCGGCTGCAAAGTCCGGACAAGACGGTCGAGCCAGAAGGCGACGGCAAGTCGGACGGTGAACGTCCATCCGAGGCCGGTTGAACGGCTTCCCGGAACTGTTGGCTCCGTTCGCAGCGAGGGCAGTCATTCTCTCCCGCGGACCCACTGCTGCGCTCCCACTGCGCCCGAATGTCCCTGATTCCC
>CALJUK010001134.1 GCA_937975745.1 uncultured Planctomycetaceae bacterium
CCTCCATCCGTGAGACGGCGAACGGCAGATCCGGATGATTCACCTGTCCGCCTCGAATCTGCACCAGCGTTTTGAACGTCGGCATTGACTCCGGAACCGTCCGCTCGATGTGAAAGTCGATATCCAACTGCGCTGATGCCTCGACACCCTCCTGTAGCAGCGCGCGGAGTGTCGACTTGGTATCGCCTGCAACTTCCGTCTCGGCCACCGAGCGACCAGCCGCCTGCGTCGAATCAGAGATGACTGCCACGGGGACGTCCCGCTGCCGAGACGCGACGGGGACGGCTGTCTAGAAGGGATTGGGCGCCAGGGGGCTGGCAATTGTCTCCGGAGGTGGCGGAAGCAACTCGACGGGCGGGGTGGCCACTGCATGCAGTTGGCTGTCCAGTTCTGGCAGGATTGTCCCGATCAGACGCAGCAATGCGGTGTCGGCGAGAAGCTCGTGCCAACGCCCATCGCCAACACCGGTCCCACGGTCGACGTCCCAGCGGCCTTTCAATTCCAGTCGGCCGGCCTTCTCGATCCGCGTGTTGGCCTGCACCAGAAACTGCCGAAACCCGGCGGGAATCAATTGAATTTCGAGACCATCCAGGCTGACACTGATCGGCGGAGCATCTGCACTGCGGAGATGGACCGCCAACTGGCCTCCCTCGATCCCGAATTCGGGAAGCTCCTTTTCGGATGGAGAATCCCGAATCAATGCTTCCCAGTTCCACTGCCGAGATTCATCCCGGATCAATGCGACTTCCGGCCGATGGAACAGAATTTTGCGGACCAGGACTTCCTGCCGTTCGGCCAGCAGTTCGTGATCGATCGTAACGACCGTTTTCGGCAGGACGGCAATCCGGGCGCCGTCCTCGCCGGTGTAGACGGTCAGACCGTAGAGGTTGACTGTCCGCCGAAAATCAAAATGCGCCCGGTCGAGTTCAAAACGACAATGAGGGACCGCCTCATGCAGGCCGGCCAAGACCTGCTGCCGAAGAATCTCATCGCTTTGAGCCCATAGCGAATACAGGTACACACCGGCTCCGATGCCCGCCAGCAGGACGAGCCCCAGACACCAGACGATTAACCTGCGAATTCTCGCCATTCCAACTCAACTTTCGAACGTCATCCACGATGTCCGGCGTCTGCCGTACGTTCTGCCATCGTGTTTCCTCGGCGCGAATGCCACACTCCGATGATGCCTGCCGCCGCCAGAACTGCCAGGGGATACTCTGTCGGCAGGCGATAGCGAATCGACCCGACAAAAACGGCAGTAATCGCTGCGAAATACAC
>CALJUK010001135.1 GCA_937975745.1 uncultured Planctomycetaceae bacterium
GTCGTCGGTTTGCTGCTTCCGTTTAGCCTCGGATATGGCCTCTGCCGGGCGTTCGGTTTCGATCATTCGGGCTCGCTTGCGACGGGAGCCGTCCTGTCCGTGACCGGCATCGGAGTCACGGCCCGCATCCTCTCGGACCTCGGGCGCCTCGATGACGTGGAAAGCCGGATCGTTCTGGGAGCGGCAGTGATTGACGACATGGTGGGGCTGACGGTATTGGCCGTACTCGGAGCCGCCTTCTCCGGCGAAGAAGTCAGTGTGGCCTCGGTGTCGATTCTAGCGGTGACGGCTGTTGGATTTCTTGTGGGTACGTTGTGGCTCGGTGCTCGAGTCGTCCCTTCCCTGATTCATCGGTTGAGCCAACTCGATTTGCCAGGCAGCGCCCCGATCTTAGCAGTGGTGTTGGCTGAGGCGATCACAACAAGCAAGCGACATCGAGGCGGGGCTTTTGCCGCTCGGTCGGTTCTTCGTGCCAATCTTCTTCGTCATGGTCGGCGCGACGGTCAATCTGCGACTGCTCAATCCAGTTGCATTGGAGAACTGGACCTTTCTTCTGACGACCGCACTGCTATTCGTTGTAGCAGTTCTGGGAAAATTGTTTGCGGGTTACGTTCCGTTCTGGTTCCCATGTCGAAAAGCCGTCATTGGTTGGGCAATGGTACCACGAGGAGCAGTCGGGCTGGTCTTCGCTCAATTCGGACTTGAAAAAGGCGTGCTGGACGAGCGGCTATTCAGTGCCATCACATTGATGGTCATCTTAACGACGATGCTGGCACCGCCCATCATGCGTCTGCTGCTGCCTCCCCGAGAGAAGTCACCCTCGTCCAAGCGGTCGGGGGCCGGTGAACTGGTTTCGGAGCCATGACCGGCTTCACGATTGATCGGCATCGGATTCGTTTTCAGCAGAGGCCGCAGGTGTGTTCCGCCGGACAGCCCGAACGACACAAAGGGCAAGGGGAATCACGGTCAAAGGAACGACGGGGCCTACCATCACGACCCCACACCTGCGATTGACCGAAGAAATCGTCGCTGCCATTATCAAGTACGTCGCACAGGACACCTAATGTCCGAGGAACAAGCCGTCTTCTCAACGGGCGATCGAGGTGGCCGGTGAAGAAGACCGGCAGGCAGGCAACGGCCACCGCAATCATCTCGGGATTTCGAGACGGATTGTCGTATCGGAGACATCCGCTTCACCCGACACGAACGCGGCAGACAGACCGAGCCGGCAGAACATGTTGAAGATGTTGCTGCCAACGACGTTCCCCACGGCGATATCTCGTTCGCCCCGAATCCTAGACAACATTGACGTCGCAGCTTTCGGCAGCGCCCCGCCAGCAGCAAGGCCCGTCAGCCCGATCACCAGCGGGGAAATGCCGCGACGACTGCGAGACGAGAAGCACCTCGCACGAAAGGTTCGCCATTGATGACGAAAGTAACCACTCCAGGCACGACGAGGCCGCTGGCTTCAATCATTGGCGGCCTCGCCTTTGATCCACTGTAATCGTTGACACTCTGGCTGAGGCCCGGCCTCCCACTCTCGCACCGTTTTGACATCCGGCGGATCACTGCGGGGATCGAAGTTGGAGAGCGTTGCAAAGAAGAGCACAAGGGCGACAGCCAGAGACCGTGTCATGACGACGAGTCTCCAAGGGCTGCGGCGTATCGTTCCGCCGACCGCTTCACTGCCGCCCTCGCATCTTGTCGCACGACCTTGCCCCACCATGCACAGTAGATGAGGTCGGATTAAAACGAATCGACAGCATAATCAATTAGACGTGTGGTTGAAGCCGGTAGCGGTATAAGAGTGGGGTATGAATATAAGAAGATGATACAGCGGCGATCCTGAACGACCTGCAAAATGTCACCACTGAGGAGCACGCCTCGGCCATCGGCACCAGCGGGCCAGTGAAGAACCGTGCCGCCCTCGAAGTGCCCGCCACATCGAAGCAGCGTCACGCCGCCAGCGAGTCCCTTTGTCTCCCCTTCCCAAAACTCGATGGCCGGATCGGGCCGCATCACCCACTGACGGTCGGCGGCGTCAAGATAGATCGGACACTCGAATGCCTTGGCCCACTCGACCATGCCGGCGTAGTAGTGCGGATGCGAGATGGCGATGGCCGAAATGCCGCCGATGCCCTTAACCATTCCGACCAGTCCGTCATCGATCAGCGGGATGCAGTCCCAGAGGACATTGCCCTCGGGGCGGGTTATCAGCAGCGCCCGCTGCCCGATGGCGAACGACGGTTCCATTCCGATCCCGTACAAGCCGAGTTCTTCGAGCCTGACGGTGGTCTGGTGGGACTGTCGAAGCGCGTCGAGCGTGGTCCACTGTTGACCACTCCAACCAACGAACTGTCTTTCATCTTCGCAGATGACACATGTCGGTGGCGGCGAAGCGCAGTGATCGTATTGCGTTCCACAGGTTGTGCACATGTAGTTGGTCATCATCCCCCAATTCTATCAGCAACAATTCGCCGATAGAATAAAGGCATGCAAAACGCACACGTATTCACGATCGGTCACTCGAACCACTCGGGGGACAATTTTTTTGAACGACTCCGGCAGCATGGCATTGCGGCACTCGTGGACATTCGACGTTTTCCCAGCTCACGGGCCTTTCCGCATTTCAACCGAGATGAGCTTTCAACCGCCTTACAGGCAAACGACATCGAGTACCGCTGGCTCCAAGAACTCGGAGGACGCCAACCGAAGCGAAAACACTTTGACTCACCGAATTGGGGCCTGCGGAACGATAGTTTCCGTAACTACGCTGACTACATGTTGACCGACCAGTTTCGGGCCGGGATGAACGCGCTGAGTGAGATCGCCCGCGCGAAGCGCACGGCGATCATGTGCGCCGAAAGCGTCTTTTGGCGTTGTCATCGAAGGCTGGTCAGCGACTTTGTCCTGGCGAGCGGCGGCACAGTCCAGCACATCTTCCCGAACGGTGAAGTGAAGCCACACACTGACCGACGAGGCGAGGATAGAAGATGGACTGCTGACGTACCCCGGCCCCAAGACGTTGTTCGATTAGCGGCTTTCCGATGGTGTTGGCACTGGTTCGGTCTCAGATCCGATGCTTCCCCACATCGTCCTTCTGCCGATGGATCATCCCACCGTTTACCAGCATCAGGTACGTCAAGCGATAGTCGCACTTGAAAGACCGCCACGGCGAACGCAACGACAACGGTCGATTTCTCTCCACAAAGGCGTGGCCGAACCAGGCCAACCCGTAGCCAATGAGAGACGCGGCGACCAGATACCAAGCGTTTCGCATGCAG
>CALJUK010001136.1 GCA_937975745.1 uncultured Planctomycetaceae bacterium
GTTGCTTGTTCAGCATGGTGCGGATTCGGAGCAGCAGAATGTCCGGATCGGCCGACTTGGCGACAAAGTCGTCGGCTCCGCTGTTCAGGCCGTTGAGTTCGGCATCGTTGTCGTGGTTGGCCGTCAGCATGATGATCGGGATGCCGCGGGTGTCGATGTTCATGCGAATGCGGCGACAGAACTCGTCCCCTCGAATGCCGGGCAGATAGTAGTCGACCAGGATCAGCGCTGGAGTCTGCTGGTTGATGTGTTCCATGGCGCGTTCGGCCGTCGCAGCCCAGATGGTCTCCCAGCCATGATCGGCGAGAGTCTCGCGGAGCAGAATCGCCTGGGTTTCTGAATCTTCGACGATCAGGATGCGTGGGTTGCCGTTCATCGGGTCACCTCCTCGGTACGGCAGACTGCCTCGACGATGCGCGTGGGAATGGCCCAGAGGGGTAGCGCCTCGGTGACGGCATCCAGTCGAATTGCGGCGGCTGGCATCCCGAACACGACGGTCGTCGATTCGTCTTCCGCAAGAGTGATTCCGCCAGCCTCGCGAATGTGAAGCAGTCCCTTGGCTCCGTCGTCTCCCATGCCGGTCAGCACCACGCCCATGGCTTGCGAGCCGAGACTGTCGGCCATCGAACTCAACAAGACGGTTCCCGATGGAAGTTCCGCGGCGGGGGACGTCTCGCGCGACAGGCGAAATCGTGCACCGTCGACGTGCAAATGGTAACCGGCCGGCGCGATATAGACTGTGCCCGGTTGGGCCGTTTCATGGTGTTGTGCGGTTCGCACCGGAAGCGGACTGAGGTCATTCAACCACGAGACAAAACCGGCCTGAAAACTGGGTGTGATGTGCTGCACCACGACAATTGGCACGGGAAAGTCGCTCGGCAAAGCAGCACACAACTGTTGCAATGCCCGGGGCCCCCCTGTCGAACTGACAATCCCAACCATGGCGATGTTCGTGGATGACGTCCGATGCTCGGAGTGCGAATCGAAGACGGGGCCGCTCAACAGCCCGTCAGAGCTGTTCGCCGGATGGCGATTGAATCGCTGTCGGACGACTTTGACCTGGCTCATAATGGCGAGCTGCGTGCAAAGCCGGCTGGCGAGTTGGGCGTAGTCCTGGTGTCGCGCTCCCGGGGGCTTTTCAACAACAGAAAGCGCGCCAGCCTTCAACGCGTTCATGGAGATATTCAAATCGTCCGACTGCACACTGGCGGCGACAACGACGATGGGGGTCGGCCGTCGGCTCATGATCTGTTTGGTCGCTTCAAAGCCGTTCATCCCGGGCAGTCGGATGTCCATCGAAACGACGTCGGGCCGCAGGCTGGGAAGCCGGCGAAGTGCGTCCTCGGCCGTGGCCACAACCGCCGCGACCTCCAGCCGCGCATCCGACTCGACGATGTGAGTCAGGAACTCTTGCACGACCTTGGAATCCTCGACGATCAGCACGCGGATTGGCTTTTCCGGCTGCGATCGTGATTCTTGCGAGAGATGATTCACCCTGGTCTCCGTAAGGAATTGTTTCTGCGACTGCTAAATGACTTGCTCGATCGTCGTGATGAGCTCTTCGTGATCGAACTTCTTCTTGACGATGTAGGCATCGGCTCCGAGATGCAGACCCCGTTCCTGGTCTTCGCGGCGGTCGAGAGACGTCACCAGTATCACCGGGATGCGGGCGAGTCGCGGATCCGCCTTGATGGCTTTCAGCAGGGCAAAGCCGTCCATCCGGGGCATTTCCACGTCCGAGATCACGAGATCCACCGCACTGGCGCGCAGTTGTGCGATCGCCTCCTCGCCGTCAACAGCAACGCGAACGGTATAGCCGTGTGCTTCCAGAATGCTCTTTTCGAGCGTGCGTGTGGTG
>CALJUK010001137.1 GCA_937975745.1 uncultured Planctomycetaceae bacterium
GGTTCTTACAACATGGATTCGCACAATGTGCAGCGGTACGTCGACGCGGACGGCCACGCAAGAAACGAGGGAGATATCCAGGTGAATCCGGGTGGTCCCTATCCGATCAGCTATAAGGCCATCGTGCCCCGTAAGTCGGAATGCACGAATCTGCTGGTGCCGGTCTGCCTCTCCAGTTCGCACATCGCCTACGGTTCGATCCGGATGGAACCAGTCTTCATGGTCCTCGGCCACTCCGCGGCGACCGCGGCCTCCATCGCCTTGAATCAGAATCTGGCCGTCCAGGATATCCCGTACGATGTCCTGGAGCGGCAACTGTTGGCTGAGCGACAGGTGTTAAGCTTCGAGCGGCCACCCCGTCCGATGCAGTCGATCTTGGCGGCATCGCTTCCGGGAGTCGTCATCGATGATGAGCAGGCTGCCGTCACAGGAAGCTGGACACGCAGCTCCTCCGTGGGTCCGTTCGTCGAGGCCGGCTACCGCCACGATGGGAATGTGGGCAAGGGCGAGGCCTCGGCCCGGTTTACTGCGACACTTCCGGCCGGGCGGTACGAAGTCCGGTTGGCCTATTCTCCCAATCCCAATCGGGCAACGAACGTTCCCGTGGAACTTGTGCACGCCGGTGGGACAGCCCAGATGACCGTCAACCAGAAGAAGCGACCGGAGATTGACGGTTTGTTTCACTCCTTGGGGACTTTCAATTTTGCGGGGGAACAGCCTGCCATCGTTATCATTCGCAATAACGGTACAAATGGATACGTTTTGGTCGATGCGATCCAGTTCGTCCCGGAATCCAAATAGTTTCGTCCGAACGCCCGCAGGCCGAGCTTCCGGCCGGTCGATGATCGTATCGGCACCCGCAGAAAACTGGCTGTCGCGGCCATTTTTTCTAAGAATCGACCCAACACTGGGGCGGTTTTCGACGTTCTAGTTCTACCGGGCCGTCCGTATGTTTTTTCGTGTTCACCCGCCTGAATGGCAGCGTCTGGCAACGACAGTGTCTTCGCGAGAAATTCGCCGAGAGTTGTCGTGACATTGTCCGGTAGTTCGCTACAATCGCGGCTAGTCGGCTGGACGACCAGACTTGGTCGGGGGATAGGGTTCGCCAAGGGAATCGGCGACGTCAGCCGACGACAATCACACCGTCAGCAACCTGGGTTGGGTTGACTGACAACAGGGCCAGTTTTGTGTGTCGTAGATTGCGTTGCAAATAACGACCAGATCGCTGGCTCCCCGCATACGATTCGACACTCACCATAGAAGGTTTCTCCAAATGATTAGCGCTCGCAGCCGGCCTAAGGCCTGGCTCGACGGTCGAGTTCCAAATGGATATTGGGATCATCTTGAACACCGTCGCGCATACATGCACTGGCTCGGAAAGCAACTTGGGTATCGAAAGCCGAACGATTGGTACAACGTCACCAAGCACGACTTCCACAGCAACTCCGGCGGTGGATTGCTGGCGAATTACTACCGAGACTCGCCCCAAGCGGCTGTTGCAGAGTACCTGCCCAATTACGAGTGGAAGACTTGGCTGTTCCGCTCCGTTCCCCAGGGATTCTGGCGGAAGCCCGAAAATCGCCGGGCCTTCATGGAATGGCTGGGGCAGACATTGGAAATCCGCAAGGCCGAGGATTGGTATCGCGTGACCCAGTCTGACTTCCACAGCCATGGTGGGGGCGGACTGCTCGCCAACTACTACCGAGACTCACCCCAGTTAGCCGTCGCTGAGTACCTGCCCAAGTACGATTGGAAGACTTGGCTGTTCCGTTCCGTCCCCCAGGGGTTCTGGCGGAAGCCTGAGAATCGCCGGACGTATATGGATTGGTTGGGCGAGCAATTGGGGTTCGCAGACGAAGAAGACTGGTACCAGTTGCGCTGCGAGGACTTCATCCGTCACCGTGGGCAGTCGCTGCTGGCCAGCTACTATTCTGGCTCGCCGTTCCGCGCCCTGAGGGATTTCCGACCCGATTACAGCTGGGAAGCCCGAAAGATGGACGCCGCTCCGCGCGGAAGCCATTCGATCGCGTCAGCGACCTGATCCGTCAGGCCTTTGCCGCAACGTACTTCCAGAGAACTCCCCACTCGGTCAGTCGAGCTGCAGCACGACCGAAACACTCTCTCGCCGAGTGGGGTTCTGGCGTCGGGCGGGCCGGCCCAGACCGCGGTTACTTCTTTGGTGACTTTTTCTCCGGAAGCGACTGCCGGATGACGCCTGCCACCTGCTTCGCGAGGATGGCTGAGCCTTCGTCGGTGAAGTGCACATTGGCGGGCCGTTGAATCTCGGCCAGACGCGGTTTGGCGAACGAGTACAAATCGTCGATGGCGACGTGCTCTTCGCGCATAATTTCCGCAGCGATCGCGTTGTAGCGGTCCGCGTCACCAGGAATGCGGCCGCTGGCTCCCTCCGGCACGGGCGTTGTCGTGCACCAGATCAGCTTGGCGCCCGACTTCTTCAGCCGATGAACCAGTTCCCTGAGGTTCTTTTTGTACTCCTCGGGAGGTACCTGCTGGCGGCTGTCAGCTGCTTTGGGATCGGCCAAGCCCTTTCCATCCGGGCCGATGTACTTCAGATCGTGCAGCCCCCAGTTGAAGTGGATGACGTCCCACTGGCCTTTCCCCAGCCAACGATCGAGGCCCTCCAGACCACGGGTCGTCGGACCACAGTTGGCACTTGGGCGGTGCACGTTGGCCTCTGCCTTTAACTCTTCCCGCACGGGGAGCGTGTAGCCGATCGAAATCGAATCTCCTAGCAGGAGCACACGCGGTAGACCGGGTGTGTCTTCGATCGGCGCGAGGGCAGGGTTCGGACGCCGTTGAGGTCGCTGTGCCGCCTGCTGCTCAGCATCAGCCGCGTGAAGACTGGCCAGCAGGAAGGGACCAATACCCATCAGCAGAGTCAGGGCTGTGGCGAAAGCCGGTCTGGGGTACATGTGATCTTCCTTATGGTACGTCAACGGATTGTTTCCGAGTTGCAACACCGAATGTCGGCGGACAGCGAGCCGCAAAATTGTGGATTCAATGCAAGATCTCGAGTGATAGGGCATTCGTCGACATGAGTGAATCGAATCGACGTTTCTGACGGCTTGATTGCCTCTTACTCCACCGGAACGTCAATCAACCGGGCCGTCGGCGGTTCAATGAAGTCGGACGCGATCACGTCAGTCACCTCCGAGCGGGGCTTGCCGTCATAAACGCACAACCGGTATCGTGAACGATATCGACTGCCCGGGTCGATCGCGAATTGACCCGCGACGGGAGGCGTGAAGACGAAGTACGGCTTGCTTGGATGCAGGCGGACCGGCTGCGGGAACCGATAGTTGTGCGGATGCGACACAACAGTCACGCCGCATGGTGCGCTGTCGACGGGGCCAAACATCGTCACCCAGGCCGGCCGAGTGTGATTGCCGTCCGCACGAGTCTTTCCCTCGCTGGTCAGAAAACCGCTGTCCGCAGTTGAGGATTCGTTCTCTCCGCCAGACTCAAGCCACTGCGAACTTCCGCGGATCGCGAAACCACCGTAGTGGTGCTCGTTGATCAGCAGGCTCTCTTCGGCCACCAGCGTCTGAATCGACTCTAACTCCAGCAGATAGGGATCGTCGACCGCATATAACCGCCATTGCCAGACTTCTTCCAAAACGGGCGTTGCATTTCCGTCGGCGTCTAGGGCGACATGCCGTAACGTCGTTTCGAAGCCAGCGAAGACGGGGCCCGTCACCACTTGGCGGATCAGTCCATGCTCGACATTTCCACTCTTGCCACGCTGGTTCCAAAAGTCGGTTTTCCGGCCGGCAAATGTCGTGTTAACCCAGGCGAAAAAGACACCGTGCTGATGGGGATGGTCGGCCGCGAAGTCGCCCGTCACAACTCTCCCGGAAGGACTCCGGAGCGGATGGATGTGGCCACTCCGCCGAAAGATCGGATCAATCCCTGCGGGAGGTTCGACCACCTCCATGTGGTAGTCAGCAACCGGTCGTGCGTGAAGCGATCCCGTCCCAAATTGCAGTCGGATCATACCCGGTTCCACCCGACCCACCGGACGCGGACCATCCGCCGGGGCCGCTTGCTTCATCGTCAGTTGGTATCGGCGTTTCTCGTGCGGCTTGAGGGGCTTGGAGATCAGCCAGACAGCCGTCCGATCGTCTCCCAGGCTTCGTTGCACCGAGACGGCCTCGCCGTCCTCCAGACGCGTTAGCCCGAGAGCTCGATCTCGTGGCCAGGATTCCGGCAGTGGTAGTTCCACCGGACAGTTTTGGCGAGCGTGTCCACCGGCATCGACCTCGACGACCACGGTGTCCCCCTGGACCCTTGCCACCGAAAGGGAAGGTGGAGCGAGTGCTTCCGTGGAAGGCGTTTCAGCCCGCGTCGCTGGGATGCTTACCAGCAGACAGCCCAGCATAACCAGAAGGCGGGTTCCATTCGACTGGATCGGGAGGCCCGGGCAGCGTTGCATGGCGGTTCGCTCTCTCGAATAAAGTCTTATTTTTCAGCGAGTTGGCCCGGCTTGCGGACGTGCAGAATGATCGGCCAGCTGGTAACGCCACCGTCGTCGGTCGCTTCCAGATGGAACTCGCGCGTCATGTCACCAACGAAGTCCTCGGCCGTGATAAAAAACAGCCTCTCCTCGGTTCCCTCGGGCACGAGCAGGCCGTTCAGGCCGATGTTGTCAACAATAATTCCATGCGGCAGATTGAAGCCGGGGAAATTTCCAAACGAGACGCGATCATCGTGTCCGTTCCGGTCGACGCGGACCACGGCCGAAATTGTCTCGCCCGGTGCGATTGTCAATTCGAACGGTTTGAGCAAATCTGCTTCCCAGGCTTTACGGTCGGCCTGAATCTCTGCCGGTGTCCGGGCGACCGCGGGCTGATCGTTTGCTGCGCGAACGGCCGATGTGAACGACTGAGACCCCGGCCGGATATTCGACTCGGCTGTCGACAGCACAGTCACAAACAGTTTCGGGAACTCGCCGAGTTCGAGCGTTTCGGGTCCTTTGACAGCATGGGTCACTGTCTGTCCGCCAATCTCGGCCGAGGCCGTAAATTTGAGCTGCTTGACTTGGTCGGCAGTGATCTCTGTTGCTGTCGGCAAAGCGGCGATGACACCGTAAGCATCCAACTGGCCCGCTTCGATGATGATGGGGGAACTGATTCGCAATCCGGGGGGAACGTTGTTGGCCTCGATACGGACCGGTCCGTCGAAGTTGTCCTTGCGATCCACTTGCACCCGGAATTGCCGGCCGGCACCCCGCGGAATCTTCGT
>CALJUK010001138.1 GCA_937975745.1 uncultured Planctomycetaceae bacterium
ACATCGGACAGTCTACGATTGACCCCGTTGTGACGGACTGTCAACCGTTTGTGGTCGATCCCCAGTAAGTGCAGAATTGTCGCGTGAAGGTCATAGCAATAGGTCTTGTTGTCAACCGCTTGGAAACCAAACTCGTCGCTGGTTCCGTGCGACACACCCGGGCGCACTCCACCGCCAGCCAGCCAGGTCACGAACGTTCCGCCGTTGTGATCGCGGCCGGTGGCTCCCTGCGTGAAGGGCATCCGACCGAACTCCGTCGTCCAGATGACAAGCGTGTCGTCCAGCAGCCCCCGTTGCTTCAAATCATTGAGCAACGCAGCAGAGGGCTGGTCGACCGAGCGAGCGATCGCAGGAAGTTGCGTGTCGATACTGCTGTGGTTGTCCCAGTTGTTGCTGGCCCCGTCCATACCGCTCCACACCTGGACGAAGCGGACACCCTGTTCGAGCAGACGCCGCGCGATCAGGCAGTTCCGACCGAATCCGGCCGTCTCCGGATGATCGAGGCCGTAGGCTGACAACGTCGCAGCCGTCTCGCCGGATGTGTCGAGTACTCGTGGCGCACTCAGCTGCATCCGGGCCGCCAATTCAAACGACTGCATCCGGGCAGTCAATCGCGAATCCCCAGGATACCGCGTGACGTAGTCCGCATTCAGCGAACGCAGCAGTTCCAACCCAGCCGACTCGCTGGCGGATGTAATTTGCGGTGCATCGGTCGGAGGCATCAGATTAGCAATCGGAATTGTCGCGTTGGGGTCGATGACTGTCCCCTGATGTGCGGCCGGCAGAAATCCCTGCGAGAAGTTCCCGGTCGCATTATAGGGAAGACCACGCGGATCGGGCAGCACCACAAAGCTGGGGAGATCCTCGCTGAGATTCCCTAACCCGTACGACAACCAAGCCCCCATACAGGGAAAGCCGGGCATCAGAAAGCCGGTGTTCTGCATGTAGCTGGCTGGCCCATGAACGTTGGTCTTCGAGGCCATCGCCATAAGGAACGCCATGTCATCAACACAGGCGGCCATGTGCGGAAAGACCGAGCTGACCCAGCGACCACTTTCGCCGTATTGCGCGAAGGCGAATGGCGACTTCATCACGGCACCGGGCGTGCTGGTGGCGGCCGCCTTGAGGCCAAAGTCCTTCGACTGGCCGTGCCACTTCTCCAGTGCCGGCTTGTAGTCGAAGGTATCAACCTGACTGACGCCGCCGTTCATGAACAACTGAACGACACGCTTCGCCTTCGGAGGATGGTTGCGGCCGACTGTCCCCAGCGGTCCCGCGGACACGTTCCGATCGGCCTCAGCGGCCGGCACATCGCGCAACAGAAGATCGAGCAGCGCCAAGCTACCGAATCCGGACCCGGCCTGCTGCAGCCAGCGGCGGCGATTCATGGCAGAGATGTGCGGCTCAATCATGCACTCACCCGAAGCAATTTCCAGACTTCAATCGACAAACATGAATTCGTTCGTATTCAGTAAGAATCGGCAGGCATTCGCTAAGCCGTACTTCGTGGCATACTGTGTGACACGCTTCAATTCGACCGATGTCGGCCGCCGGTTGAAAAGCAGCCGAAACGCCTACGTCACCTAGTTTCCGAGATCGTTCTCTGCCGCGGCAAGCTTGGCCGCCAGAACTTCGCTCTGGCTGACGACGAACCTGTCGTTCAGCGTGGCCAAGGCCTGCAGCGAAGTAATCGAAACATCCCGCTTCCCGGTCCGCTGCGTCCCATCCGGACAGTCGAGTGTCGTCATGAACGGATCGGGCATCGTCCGGAGGACAAACCGATAGACGCTGCGTCGACGGCTGGCGGGGGAATGAACATCGAACGTCTGGTAGTTCGCTTCAGGCCGAAGTCCGAACTTCCGCCCCTCGACATAGTGCTTGACAGGTGGTCCGCCAACTTCTGTGTTGAGGTTGCCCGCCAGACGAAGCAATGCATCCCGAATCGACTCTGCGTCGAGCCGACGGCGGGACATCTTCCACAACAGGCGATTGTCGCTGTCGAGCGCAGCCGCTGCGGTGTTGTCCGCAGAACTCTGTCGATAGACGGCACTGGTGACCAATAACCGATGCAGCGACTTCAGCGACATACCGTCCCGCAACGCGACGGACAGCCAGTCGAGCAGTTGCGGATGCGACGGCGCCGAGCCCATCCGGCCAAAGTCGTTCGGCGTGTCAACCAATCCCACTCCAAAATGGAACTGCCATATTCGATTGGCGAGCGAACGCCAGGTGAGCACATTGCGCGAGTCGGAAATCCAGCGAGCCAGCGCCGCTCGCCGTGCCCCTTCGTCCTGCGGGTTGTCCAATAAGAATCGCCCCGACAGACCCGGGAGACATTGCAGCGTTCCAGGAGTCGCCAGGACACCCGGGCTGTTGATATCGCCCCGGTCCAGCACATGGATGACGCGTGGCTGAGATGCCGGGCGATGTCCCCCTTCGGCCTGAAACTGATTTGTTCCGCAATACAACGGTTGTTGCGGGGGTAGCGATTCCAATTGTTGATCGACTTTCAGACTCAGCACATGCCCTGCCAGAAGGCACTTCTGCGCGTCGGTCCGGGATTCAACCGGGATAGCGATGGCAGCTGCCAGTTCCGATGCCAGCGGTGCCCCGTTGATTTCCAACGGAGGAGGCATACTGCCGAAGGCGATTCGCAGTCGCCCGATCAGATGGCCCCCGCCATGAGTCTGCTGCAGTTTTAATGTGACAATGATTGGACCGTCGTGGGAAATCGCTTCGCCGAGTTCGAAGACCGCCTCGTGCGACTGGCCCACATTCGGATAAATCCCCCATGCGGTCGAAGCGTTCCCATCAATCGCTCGTTCGATTCCCCACCCCTGCTGATTGAAGTCTGCCATTGCCCGCGCCAATACGGCTGGCTGAGGCGAGTCGGCACTGTCTTCGGGACTCCATGCCAGCGAGACTTCATTCAGATGCAGGTTGCCGTTGTCCTGGCGACCGGGACCTCGGTGGGGCAGCCTGTCGTCAGCGAGAACTTCCAGCCGCATGGCCGTCACGCTTCCCAGGTCAACCCGCACCTTCAGCGTGTACGTCTCCTTGTCCGGCCGCTCACCCGTGGCCAATAAACTGCCATCTTCTTGCGGCTGGAGCGTGGAGCCGTTTTCCGTTTGATATTCGAGCCATTCCGGCAGATGCCATTGGCCAGCCACCTCCGCGATCCGGCGCTGCCAGTCGGCTACGTCGTCAGTCACCTCCGGCGTCAACAGCGAAGGATCTTGCGACTGGACGAGTTGTTTCAGCTCTTCGCGGCGGGTCTTCAGGCGTTTTCGTTCGGCTGCAATCGCCGGGTCCGAATCATACATCCGCTTCGCCTTGCTGATTCCGGCAAAGACGGACTGCAACGCGTAGTAATCTGCCTGCGCGATCGGATCGAATTTGTGATCGTGACAGCGGGCACAGTGAACCGTGCTGCTGCAGAACGTCGTCATGACCGTCGAGAGAATGTCATCCCGATCCATCGAGAGGGCAATCTCGTGATCAATCGAATTCATATTGCCAGCCTGAATGGCAGACAAATCCCACGGCCCAGTCGCCAGAAATCCGGTCGCCTCCAGGGCATGTGGATCGTCGGGAAACAGGACGTCGCCAGCAAGCTGTTCGAGAATAAACTGCCGATACGGCTTGTCCGAGTTGAATGAGCGAACAAGATAATCGCGATACGGCCAGATGTCGCGAGCCACATCATGTTCGAAACCATGCGAGTCCGCATAATGAACGACGTCCATCCAATGGCGAGCCCAGCGCTCTCCGTAGTGAGGG
>CALJUK010001139.1 GCA_937975745.1 uncultured Planctomycetaceae bacterium
TACTGGAGCATGGTCGCCAATGGGAGTCAACTGCTCGCGCTCGATGAACGGGGCGACCTCCTGCTGATCGACGCGCAGCGCGATCGGTTCGAATTGATCGCCTCACGCCACATCAGCGACGACCCCACCTGGGCACATCTGGCGATTGCGGGCGACCAGATTTTTGTGCGGACTCTCAACGCGGCCGTCGCCTACCAGTGGCGTGCGGCGGCCGAGTGAAGTGAACCGAAGCGCCGAGACAACAGATTACGCTCGACTCTGGCTTACGACACCAGATACTCGCGGTCCACGACGATGCCCGGCATGGGGAGCGGGTAGCTGCCGTCTTCAAACGGCTGGAGTGGGGCCGGGCCACCCAGCACAAGCTTGTCGACGTCCGGTGCAAATTCTTCCACGGCCACCCCTTCCTCTGTACTCAGGTAGCGGTCGTAGGTAATGACCTGACCGGTGTGACACGCCATTCGTCCCATGGCAGTCACCAGGCTCGCCTTGGCTCCCCGTTCGACTTCGTTGTAGGGAAGGTCCTTGCGAATCGCGTTAATCAGGTGTTCCCACTCCAGATCGTATGGGCTCGGTTCCGGCTGGGCAGCCGCCCAGATCAGCTGATCCTTGTCGTGGTTCTGCCCCTTGAATGTTCGAGCCCGCGACGGTGCATGCGACCGGCTTGAGATGATCGCGGATCCCTTCGTGCCGTGGGCGTAGCTGGCAAACTCCTGATGGCAGCCCGGCATGCCGCGCCCCTCCAGCATCAGTTTCGTACCGTCGGCAAACGTGTATTCGACGGTATATGAATCGAAGTTCTGGTCGACGTAATCGCCACGGTAATGTCGGCCGCCAAACCCCTTGGCTTCGACCGGCCAGGCGTCCTTCATCCAGCAGCATTCGTCGATGTTGTGAATCAGGAAATCGCTGAATCCACCGCCGCTGGCCCACAAGAACGAGTGGAACCGGCGAATCTGGTAGTCGAGTTCATCCGTGCCTGCGGGCTTTCGCGGCGAGAACGCCGAACCAGTCGGCCCCGTTACACGGTAAGCCCGTAACAGTTGGATATCACCGATCTCGCCATCCTGAATTCGGTTGAAGAGTTCCCCCCGGGCGTTGCAATGCCGACACATCAGCCCGACACCGACCTTCAGGTTCTTCTCTTTCGCCTTCTCGCCGAGTTCCAGCATCCGCCGCCCGCTGGCTGCGTCGACGCAGATTGGCTTTTCCATGAAGACGTTCAGACCCTTTTCGATCGCATAGGTGAAATGGACCCACCGAAATGCGGGGGGAGTCGTCAGGATGACAACGTCCCCCGGACGGAGGACATCCATGGCCATCTTGTACGCGTCAAAGCCGATGAATTGCCGCTCCTCCGGTACATTGACTTCCTCACTGAACCGCTCCGACAGCGCCTTATGGCTCGACGCCAGCCGGTCTTTGAACACGTCCGCCATCGCCACCAGTTTGACCGGACCGTCGGCAACGACTCCCATCGCATTGACGGCGGCACCGGACCCGCGACCACCGCAACCAACCAATGCCAGCTGCACGGTCGAGTCGTCCGCGGCGTAGGCACGGGGCAGAGTCATTGTTCCGAGTGCAGCAACAGCGGCCACTTGCCCGGATGCCTTCAAGAGGTCGCGACGCGTCATGGGGAATTCAACATTCTCGCTCACGGTCCATTCCTTTCTGGCGTGCAATGCCATGCTTCCGATCGTGGAGTTTCGCTCGCGCTGCCCAAGGCAATCGTTGTACGGACGCGGACAGTGCATAGGGTCATCTCGTGAAGCGTTTATTCTAGGTCGTCGGATTCAGCGAGGAAAGAGGTTCCCGCTCGTTCGTCGGCCTCGTGGATTGCGCGCGAATCCGCAGTCGTCTCGGCTGACGGCTTCCCCATGTCACTTGATCGTTTGGTCAAGAATCTCGGGGTGCTCGGACGATTCGCGGGCATCTTCCCGCAGCTCGCGCAGCGTCAGACGCAATTCGAAAATGGCGCCCGTCCCGGCAATCAACACCAGCCCCAAGAACGACAGTGTGCTGAGCGCCAGAACGGTGATCCAGACATACATCCAAGGCGACATCGATTGACTCCCGAACATTCACTCGCTGAGGGCGACGCTGCGTGATTTCAGTTACTGCCTGTCTCCGCTGTAAGCGGACGATGATCCCGGATGAACTGCTCGCTCCGGTACCAGCAGAGAAAACATCACGTAAAGCAGAG
>CALJUK010001140.1 GCA_937975745.1 uncultured Planctomycetaceae bacterium
GCACTGGCCCAGTGGTCGCGACCGCTGGCTGAGTTGATGTTCGGCGTGCGGCCGAAGTCCGTCAGCCAGAGGACAAGCGTCGAATCGAGCAGTCCGCGGTCCTGCAGGTCGGCCAGGAGTGTCGGCAGAGCCTGATCAATGGGAGGAATCCGGCTGCTTTTGAGTGATTTGAAGTTGTTGGCGTGCGTGTCCCAGCCACCATCGGTGACGGTGACGAAACGAACGCCACTTTCGACCAATCTATGAGCCAGCATGCAGCTCTGGCCAAACTTGTGCCGGCCGTAGCTTTTCCGCAATGCTGCGTCTTCGTGGGCGATGTTGAAGGCTGCGCGGGCGCTGTAGTAGGTGTCGTCGTCGCGCATCTGCTCACGCCGGCTCAAACGGTCCGGATCGACCCCGCCGGGAAGGCTGATGTCGCGAACATTAAAGCTCTTGTTATTCGGATCGGAGTGGATTTCGAACGGATTGTGTTCTGTCCCCAGGACACCGGCTGTACCCCCACCAAAGCGGTGGTCGATCGAGTTCCCCAGCTGCACGAACGGAGGGAGAGCCGACTTGAAGCCCTTAAACCAACTGACGACCGAACCGTAGGTCGGATACGGAACAGCAGGATTGAACCGCCGGCCGGACATCACGTACTGATCGGCCGAACCGTGGCTGCCGTTTTGCGGATTCCAACCGCGGAGCACGGCGTAGCGATTCAGTTCGCGGGCCATGTTGGGCAGAATTTCGGTGAATTGCACACCGGGCACAGCCGTGTCGATCACGTCGAATTCCCCCCGCACACTGACCGGCGCGTTGGGTTTGGGATCGAACGTGTCGTGGTGGCTGGTCCCTCCCTGGGTCCAGATCAGGATGCAGTTGATATCCTTCTGCGATGCATGAGTCGCCGCGGCAGCCTGCTTCGCTGCGAACCAGTTCGGCAACGAAATTCCGAGAGCTCCCAGACCACCAATCTGAAGCAATCCCCGTCGCGAAACGCGCTCGCAGTCACGCTGAAACTCTGGAAGGAGGTGGAGCATTGCAGTGTACCGTCTTAAAGGAGGGAGGTTCAGGCGGGTCGTGGGGCTTCCGGCAAGTTTGCTCTTGCGAGAGGACCGACACGGTTCTGGCTTCGCACACTGCTGGTGCGGAACCTTCTTATTATACTAAATCGTTCTCGGCAAACTCAACAGATCAATTTATGTTGCTGCGTTTTTTTAAATTCCAGTAGAGCCGGCGGCTGATGCACGTAATAATAGAAATTAAGGCCGCCAGACTGCGGCCGCTCCCTCCCCGCGTCATGATATCGACGTGATATCGCCCGCCGTGCACATTGCGAAATCGCGAACCGTGAAATCGCAACCCGCGAAAAAACAGCTCACCCGGCAGGAGTCGCTTCCGATGACTCACGCACTTTCCCGCCGTTGTCAGAAGGGTCTCCGTGGTCCATTGGACACCTTGCAACGGATCCACTCGGGGCAACGGATCCAATCGGGCTTCCCAATTCGCCCGGCCATTTCGACCGGGGCGATTTTAGCGGCTGTGCTGATGGGGGGGGCAGGCTTGGTCGTCGCCGCCGAACCGGCCGGGATCACTGTCCAGCCGGAGTCGGTCACACTGCAGGGTGACTTCTCGACAGTGCAACTGCTGGTATCTGGGCCAGGCGCTTCGGCCGAGACGGCACCCGATCTGACACTCGACGCGCAATACACATCGGCCGATGCAAGCGTTGTCCGGGTCCTGCCGGGTGGCCGGCTGGCCACCGTTGGTAACGGACAGACGACGGTCCGCGTTCAAGCGGGCGATGCTGTCCGCGAAGTTCCCGTGACAGTCACCGATGTCAGTCCGACACCGGCGGTCACATTCGACGACCATGTCCGCCCAGTCATCAGCCGCCTCGGCTGCAATGCGGGCGCCTGCCATGCCAGCCAGTTTGGCAAAGGGGGCTTCGTCCTGTCGGTAATCGGATTCGATCCCAAGCTGGACTACGACTCGCTGGTCAACGATCGCCAGCAACGGCGTGTCAACTTCCAGGAACCTGCGAAGAGCTTGATTCTGAAGAAGCCGACATTGGCCGTCTCGCACGGTGGTGGCAAGCGGTTGGAAGAAGGGTCGCTGGCGTATCAGACGCTATTGGCCTGGATTGAAGCCGGGGCACCCGCCCCCAACCCCGACGCGCGAACCGTGACGCAGTTGGAAGTCTGGCCCGAACAACGGCTGGTCAAGCCGGGCGATCGGCAGCAACTCCGCGTGATGGCTACCTACAGTGATGGTACGACGCGGGATGTCACGGATCTGGCGAAGTTCGATTCGCTCGATGAAGGTGTGTTGACGGTGACGCCCGAAGGTCAGGTGAGGATTGCCAGCCAGGGACAGACTGCCGTGATGGTCCGCTTCGAAGGGGAAGCCGACATCTCGTTGTTTGTGGCTCCCTACGGTCCGGAACCGGCCCTGGCCGACTGGAAGGTCAACAACTTCATCGACGAGTTTGCCGCTAAGAA
>CALJUK010001141.1 GCA_937975745.1 uncultured Planctomycetaceae bacterium
GCCGGTCCGCAATTGCGCGTGCAGAACCTGGCGCTTCCGTCAGGTGTTACACCCGAAACCGCCGCAGAGCGGCTGGCCCTGTTGAAGCAACTCGAGAATCGGTTCCTGGGCGAACACCCCGGTGCCGCCGTCGACGGACACCGAAGTGCCTATTCCAAAAGCGTGCGATTGTTAAGCCCGGCGGCGAACGCGGCTTTCGACCTGACACGCGAATCGCCCGCCACATTGGAGCAGTACGGGGCAACGCGATTCGGCCAGGGCTGTCTACTCGCTCGGCGGATGTTGGAACAGGGGGTCCCCTTCGTGGAAGTGACCCTCGGCGGTTGGGACACCCATAACGATAATTTCAACTCTGTTGAGACACTTTCTGCCACGTTGGACCAGGCTTGGGGAGCGCTGATGCAAGATTTGCATCAGCGGGGGCTGTTGGAGAACACGGTCGTCGTCTGGATGGGAGAGTTCGGCCGGACTCCCGTCATCAATCCACAGATTGGTCGCGACCATTACCCGAAAGCCTGGTCAGTTGTGCTGGGTGGAGGTGGGATCACGGGCGGACAGGTCGTAGGGAGTACGACTCCGGACGGTTTGACAGTCGCTGACCGCCCCGTGGCCACGCCCGACCTGCTGGCAACGATTTGCCTGGCAATGGGCCTCGATCCCAAGAAACAGAACATGTCGAATGTCGCCCGCCCGATCCGTTTGGCCGACCCAGACGCCACTCCGATTCAGGAACTTCTCTCCTGATGTCGGCAATCGGTTAAATCCATCGAGCAGGACAGAACTTCCACTTTCTGTGCCCGGCGTTTATACTGTTTCTGGGTGTCCGGATGCGGATGTCCGCATCTCTCGCGTAGGTCTACCTTGCGGGACAGTCTTTCGGCTTCCTTTTGCATATCGGTACGTTTTCAATTCCTATTTGTCCTACAGAGGAGAGTTTCATGTCGCGTACACGCTCGAACGCTCATCGCGGGTTTACCCTAATCGAACTCCTTGTCGTGATCGCGATCATTGCGATCCTGATCGCCTTGCTTCTGCCCGCCGTTCAGCAGGCCCGCGAAGCGGCCCGCCGCTCGCAGTGCAAGAACAACCTGAAGCAGATCGGCCTGGCACTTCACAACTACCACGACGTCTTTCGAGAATTTCCGATTGGATCTCAGCTCAGCTACAACAGGGCGAACTGGCGGGCGTCAATTCTCCCCTACATCGACCAGGCTCCGCTCTATAACAAGCTCGACTTCAACGCTCCCAGTCAGGCTGGCTTCGCAGCCGGAAATGGCAATACCGCCAGTGGTTTGGGCCCGATCAATCGTGCTCTGAACAATCAGCTGATCACTGTTTACAAGTGTCCCTCCAGTGTCTGCAGCGCGTTCTACACCGGTAGCAGTCCCCTCGCCAACAATGGAACGCCGGCTCCCGACAACGCCAGCATCAGAGAGACCAGCATGACGATGGACTACGTCGGCATCAGCGGCTCGTATGGGGGCACGGCACCGTACACCAGCAACTGCGGGCCGGTGGTCTATGGAGGTTACTGGTGTAACAGCGGCTTGATGCTGATCGGCGATAGCGCCCAAATCCGTGACTGCACCGACGGAACATCGAACACCATGATCATCGGTGAGCAATCCGGCCTCATTAACAATGGCGACTACCGCAGTAACTACCACCGTGGCGCGTTCGGCCCACACCGACCCTCCCCCTCGG
>CALJUK010001142.1 GCA_937975745.1 uncultured Planctomycetaceae bacterium
GTTCTGGGCGGCGGGCCGGGAGGCTATCCGGCAGCTTTTGAAGCCGCCGACCACGGCAAAGAGGTGATCCTCATTAACGAGGATGTCCAGCCCGGTGGTGTCTGTGCCAACCGGGGCTGCATCCCGTCGAAGGCACTCCTGCATGCGGCCAAGCTGCTGAACGAAACCAGCGAATCTGCGGAAATCGGCCTGACCTTCAGCAAACCCAAGATCGATCTCGACAAGCTACGGTCCTGGAAGGACGGCGTTATCACCCAGCTGACGGGGGGTATTTCGCAGCTCTGCAAGGCCCGTGGTGTGCAGCTGATTCAGGGTCGAGGCGTCTTTGTCGATTCTCAGACGATTGAAGTCACACTGCCTGACGGCGGAAAGCAGAAGGTTTCGTACGAGCACTGTATTCTGGCCACCGGATCGACTCCCGCCATTCCCCCTATGTTCCAGATCGATGATCAGCGGATCATGGACTCCACCGGTGCGCTCGAACTGCGAGATATTCCCAAAGAGCTGTTGGTTGTCGGCGGTGGGTACATCGGGCTGGAGATGGGTTCGGTCTACGCGGCGCTCGGCTCGAAAGTGACCGTCGTCGAGATGACCAACGGACTTCTCCCCGGGGCAGACCGGGACCTGGTTCGCCCACTGCAGAAGCGTTTGCAGGAATCCTTTGAGGCAATTCATCTCAACACCAAAGTCAACAGCCTGCAACCAAAGAAGAATGGCATCGAGGCGGAGTTGGAAGGAGAGGACGTCGAACCAAAACAGACATTCGATCGCGTCCTGATCTCCGTGGGACGACGTCCCAACAGCCGTAACCTGGGCCTGGAAAATACTCAGGTGAAGGTCACCGAGCGGGGATTCGTCGAAGTCGACGCCCAGCGTCGGACGGCCGACCCCCATATTCTGTGTATCGGCGATGTGGCGGGCGAACCGATGCTGGCCCACAAAGCCACTCGGGAAGCCAAGGTGGCGATTGGTGCTCTGTTGGGCGAGCCCGAAGCATTCGACAACGTGGCCATTCCGGCGGTGGTCTTTACCGATCCCGAACTCGCCTGGTGTGGTGTGACCGAATCCGAAGCCAAGGCCCGCGGAATGGACGTGAAAATCGTCCGGTTCCCTTGGGCCGCTTCCGGACGTGCTCAAACACTGGCACGCACCGAAGGTCTCACAAAGCTGATCGTTGATACGAAAACCGAACGAATTCTCGGTGTGGGAATCGTTGGAGACGGAGCTGGCGAATTGATCGCCGAAGGAGTTCTGGCCGTCGAAACAGCGACTGTGGCCCGCGATCTGGCGTACAGCATTCACGCCCATCCGACACTGTCCGAAACGCTGATGGAGTCGGCAGAGGGCGTCTTCGCCCAGGCCACGCACGTTTTCCGCCCCAAGCGCGACCGCTAGCTCATACGAGAGTTCACACTGAGCGAATGCTCCCGCCGATCGTCCGTTCTCGGCCACAAAGCCTGCAACGGATTGCATGAATTTCGGGCGAGCGGGCAGGTTTCGTCCGTCAGGTCGACCTTTGGCCTGTCGTTCGTTGGAGTGCCGAAAAAATCTCCGCAAATTGCACGGTCCGCTTGACTACACTTTCCCTGACGGCTGTGTAAGATAGCGCGAGATGAGCTGCGTCTGATCCCTCGGGCCGCGAAGAACCGCATCGGTCCGGGTGCTGGGCCGGAAGTTGGCCCGGAGGGATTCGTGTGCTATCGTTCGGCTGCGCGAACTTTGGGCACGGCGGTCAGCCGACAGATGTGGAACATGTGCAGCATGACTTCAGGCCGCCCGGAAGAACCAAGGAGCTTCCAGACCCGGCGTGCTCAATTTCCGACGTCGTACGACAGACACAGCCAGCCAGGACCCACCGGAAGTTTGAGCTGTAGAGATTGATTGAACTGCTAGTCTGGCTGCGGCCCCAACCACCAACGCCCCGCAACAGGTCGCAACACTCCCCAGCAAATAAGTGTTGTGCTCACCGCGACATCAGACAGTCTTGGCTCGACCAACTGACAAGGCGCCATCAGCGGACAGGAACATCACGTCGCATGATCAGAATTCAGCGTGGTCTCGACATCCCGTTGGCCGGAGCACCGCGGCAAGCCATCGAGCTGGGCCAGCCCGTCAGCACTGTGGCATTGGTGGCTTCCGACTACCTCGGACTGAAGCCCTCAATGGACGTGGCCGTAGGGGACCGTGTGAAAGTGGGACAGGCATTGTTCTCGGACAAGGCCCGTCCCGGGGTCAAACATACTTCACCGGCCGCGGGAACGGTGACACGAATGTACGTCTCGGCGCTGCCGGTTAGGCGACAGTCATGGTTTTCGCTGCCGGTGAAGGCGAGGTCGCGGAGTTCGACGAGGTACTCACAGTCGGTGGGCACGTCGAACACGAGCAAG
>CALJUK010001143.1 GCA_937975745.1 uncultured Planctomycetaceae bacterium
CGCAGGCACCGTATCCCGCGACGGTCGCGCCGCAGTATTCCGTCGGTCAGTATGGTACGGGCGTTGGGGGGAATTCGCCTTATCCCGTTCCCGAGTCAAGCTGGCCGGAACCGGTTCGCAATCTGACAGCCACGGTCGACAATCCACGCGTCGTGAAGATTCCCGTCCGACTGCATGACGGTGACTTCGTCAATCTGACAGAAAACGACGTCATTCTGGAAGATGGTGACATCGTCTTCATCGAATCCCGTGAGACGGAAATCTATTACACTGGCGGTCTGTTGGTAGGGTGACAGTACACACTTCCCCGCGACTATGACCTCGACGTGATCGGAGCAATCTCGATCGCCCAAAGCCGTGGCGGTGGAGGCCGCTCGTCCGGCGGGCCCTCTGCGCTCAATCAGGATGTCGACGTCAGCGCCAGCAATGTGATCGTGTTGCGGCAACTCGACAACGGCACGCAGCTTCCGATCAAAGTCAATCTGTACGAAGCCCTTCGCAATCCGGCGGAACGCATCCTGATCCAGCCGCGCGACATCGTCCTGCTGCAGTACACTCCCATCGAAGCGGTGGCCGCCTTCGTCGAACGACACCTGCTGGAAGGGGCGTTGTTCGGCCTGGCTGCCGCACAGCTGCAAACGGGCAACGGCAACTAATACCCCGTCACCGATTGAGGCGCATCCGTCAGACGCCGGGGGCCAATTCCTCGGGGCTGGGATCGGGCTGGCGTTCTGCCTCGTCATTCGGTAGCTGGACGAGGCTGATCAACTGCTGACCGGGCCGGAACGTCAACGTCATGTCGCCATGACAGACCGCCAGCTGCTTGGGAGATTCGACGACAAACAGCAGCACGGCGTCCGGATACCGTCTCTCGAAATCGGCAAAGGTAAACTCTTCGGTCAGTCGAGTCGTCTTGACGACACTGCCCGAGGCAAACCGCCGCGACAGCTCCGCGTAGTTGACGGCCGGTCGAAACGCTCGCCGTCCTCCGCGCGGCCGATCTTCAGAAGTCGCCCGCCGGACTGTCGACTGGTTGAGTTTCAGCTGGTAGACGCGGGCCCGGTTGAAGTCGCTGACCAGTTCCTGAGCGGCCAGCGTGTTGACTTCATCGTTCGGTGTCATCGCGAGCAATCGGCCGACACCTCCCAATTCGAGTTCTTCCCGCAACATTTCGGACAGGATGTTCCCGTGGACGGAACGCAAACCGGTCATCCGTGCATTGATGATGTTCTGCCGATTGGTATCAACAACAAGCGTGGAGAATCCCGCATCGCGGACGGCCTTGGCGATCTCGCAGACAAAGTTCTCGGCACCGACAAATAGGATGCCCTGCGGGTTGGGCTCGGCAATGTTCAGCCAACGAGCGAGCGGCCCAGCCGTCAAACCATAGCTAGATAACGTGCCCGACCTGATCAAAAACGTCCGCGGCACAAGTCGCGCTGCTTCTTCGGCCATAGGGCTGATGGTTTCCCCTGCACCAAATTTATGAGCCAATTCCAGGCTGAAGACGGACGCGACGGCGGCCGCCACAATTCCTCGGGGTGCCAGCCAGGCCAGAAACGTCCGCTCCGACCAGCTCAGCGACGACCCCAGCGAAGCCGTCATGACGGCAATGGGACGGATGAGAAGAATCAGGGTGGCCACAACACCGATTCCCTGCCAGCCCAGACTCGTTAGGTCGTCCACATTCAGCTGGGATGACAGCAGCATGAACAAACCCGAGATCAGGAGAACACCCAGGTTTTCTTTGAATTCGACCAAGTGTTCGATCGGAACTCGCTTCTGGTTGGCCAGCAGTACGCCGAAGACAGTGACCGTGGCCAAGCCCGATTCGTGCTGCAATTCATGAGAGATGGCAAACGCCAGCAGGACGCTGGACAGAATCACCGGATTCTCCAGGTAGTCGGGAAGCCAGCGACGATGCAACAGTTGAATTGTCATGGCAGCAAACAGGACACCCAGAACGACCGAAACGGCGATCGTCCGAATGAGGGCCATCGACACTTCTTCGAGGGCGACCAACGGACCAGCCGCGACGACCGCTTCAAAAACCAGGACGGCCAGCATCGCACCGATGGGATCGATCACAATCCCTTCCCACTTCGCGATCGAACCGACACGGCGCGTCGGCCGGACATGCCGAAGCAGGGGACCGATTACGGTCGGCCCCGTCACCACAAAGACGGCTCCCGCCAATGCGGCCAGCCGCAATTGCGAAAAGACCAACAGGCAGGCCAATGTCCCCAGCAACCACGTGATGGCACAACCGACCGTGACCAGGGCGATCACTACGCGACCGGTTTCCTTGAGGTCGCGAAACCGCAGACTGAGACCTCCCTCAAACAGAATGATCGCCACCGACAGCGACACAATCGGTGTGAGCAACGCTTCGGGAATGTAGTCACCAGGGGGAGCAATCCGTCCGAAGGCAAAGCCGAACAGCAGCAGCATCAGGATCGCTGGCAGACGGACTC
Organism: uncultured Planctomycetaceae bacterium; assembly: GCA_937975745.1. Taxonomy (GTDB): domain Bacteria; phylum Planctomycetota; class Planctomycetia; order Planctomycetales; family Planctomycetaceae; genus CALJUK01. Next base: position 2,475 of record CALJUK010001143.1, read on the forward strand.
TCCATGCTAACCATTGGGCGGCAATGCCCAAGACCTCAAACACGGCGTGATGCAACCGTCCGCCGCGCTGCTCTGCAAAGACTAGTGCATTGGCCATATCTCAAATCACCTTCGCTTCCTCGCGGAGCAGTCGTACAAGCTCCTTGGCCATTTCCTCGGGCTCGCCTTCGACGAACTTGCAATCCGGACGCGGCGGTGGCGGCGAGATGGACACGAACGCAGTGCCGCCTTGAAGCGACTCATCCGACGCCACGTCGGCCCCGGTCAGCACGCTGACAGGCTTTTTCTTGGCCTTCATGAGATTCGGCAGGGACGGATACCGAGGTTCCACGAGTCCCTTCTCAATGGTCAGCAGGACCGGCAGGTCCGTGTCGGCGAACGTGATCGTCCCGTCTTCTGTTTCGGTGCCCG
>CALJUK010001144.1 GCA_937975745.1 uncultured Planctomycetaceae bacterium
ACCATGCCCCAGGTTGAAGATATGGCCGGGACGACCGCCAGCGGCATTCAGAACGGCCTTGGCACGCTGGCGAAGAACGGGCAAGTCGGCGAACAAGGCCACCGGGTCCATGTTCCCCTGTACGGCCACGTCATGGCCGACCGTCCGCCATGCTTCCGCCAGATCGACTCGCCAGTCGAGTCCCATCACGTGTCCGCCCGACATCCGCTGCAAAGGCAGCAACGCCGGATTGCCCGTCAGAAAATTGATGACCGGAACATCAGCGGGAAGCCCGTCGATGATGGCCTTCGTGTAGGGGAGGACCGCTTCGCGATAATCGGCCGGAGAAAGGCAGCCAGCCCAACTATCGAAGATCTGCACGGCCTGACAGCCGGAGTCGATCTGGGCCCGCAGGTAACGGATCAGTGATCGCGACAGCCGTTCCATTAACTCCCGCCAAGCTCCCGGATCGTTGAACATCATCCGCTTGGTATTCACGTAGTTCTTCGAACCGCCCCCTTCGATTGCGTAGGAAGCCAGCGTGAAAGGGGCCCCCGCGAAACCAATCAGGGGAATGTTGCCCGGCAAATCGGCTCGAATTCGGCGGACCGTTTCAAACACGAAATCCAGCGACTGCACGTCATCGAGTTCGTGAAACCGCTGCAGATCGTCGACCGACCGCAGCGGATTGTGGATGACCGGACCTTCCCCCTTCTGATACTCCAGGTCGAGCCCCATCGGTTCGAGGATCGGGAGCAGATCGGCAAACAGGATGGCGGCATCGACACCCAGCACCCGCTGTGCGGTGAGTGTCACTTCGGCGGCCAGATCGGGCCGTTTGCAGAGTTCGATAAACGTCACCTGGCTCCGGACGGCCATGTATTCGGGCAGATATCGCCCCGCCTGCCGCATGATCCAGATCGGCGTCGTATCGGTCGGTTCGCAACGGGCCGCCTTGAGAAAGCGGCTTTCGAGAAGTTCCGGGGTGGTCACTCGGGATAGCTCCGGCGGGACTGTGCATTCGGCTGGAATGCAGGACAGCAACGGGTCTGCGCATACCAGAAAACAAGGGTAGCCGGTCCGGCTCCCAATGGCGAGCGTCACCGACCGCTGGACGGCCAGATGCTACTCGGGCGCGATGCGGTTACGGGCCGCTTCGATCGCCTCGCGGACAAGGTGCCCCATCTTCGGATGCGACGGTTCCATGTCAACCGTCAAACCGAATTCCCGCAAACGTTCCGAGCAGGTCGGTCCAATTGACGCGATCAGACAACGATCGGCCGCCATCCGGAAGGCTTCTTCCCAGCCGAGTTCCGCCGCGATCTTCAGAACGTGGACGATCTGCTGCGCACTGGTAAAGAGCAGTACATCGAACCGGCCATCCATTGTCCCCTGGACAGCAGCCCGCAGCGGAGCGGTCTCTTCCGGCAAATCCCAGCGATATACGGGCACGGGCAGGACATCGGCTCCGCGTGCCGACAACGCAGCGTACAACTCTTCGTTGGGAAGACCGTATTCCTGCACGGCAACACAGCGTCCGTCAACGGACACTTCGGCGTCGAGTGTCTGCAGCAATTCCCGCCAGGTATTCGGTTCTGGAACACGGACATCAATCCGCAGGGTCCATTCCCGCAGGACGGCCGTAGGCTTGGGGCCCCGAACAACCGTCGTGCAGCGGGCCAAGGCTTCGAGGATTTTATCCGCCTCGTAGCGCTGACGCAGCACGTCCCACAGCGCACGGGCCCCGACGCCCGTCATAAAAACCAGGACATCCACATCGCCGGCAAACAGTCGATCGGCAAAGGCGAAGACGGCCGGATTCTCGGAAGTTCCCGCAGAGAAGGGGCATTCGTGCAGACGCCTCCGTTCCGCTCAATCAGCGACCGGATGTCGTCCGCGCGGCGACTCTCAAAGCTGCAAACCCGAATCGAAGACATGTACCGTCCTGTCATTGAGAAACTGTGTCGGGGCGGCCTGCCGTGAAAGCAGTCGTCGTACCAGACAGTCTGGGAAAACGGCCGCCGGCTTGCAACGCGCCGACAACATCTCCGGCGAGGTCTCCGGTGCGGGGCTCGCCGTCTTCGATTTCAAGAATGCGGTAGGGAGAATGCCAACGCGTTGGACGGCCCTGACCAAAAGATTCGGGCCACGCGGCAGACGGGAAGAAATGTTGAGACCCGCGAAGGTTGACCGCCACCAAGTGAAGTGGCTTGGGGATCGCGGGAGTCGCAAGAAAAAGCCAGGCGGCCGACTGAAAGCGTAGGCGCTCGCCCGGAACTGACCCCACACAGGACACTGTCCGGCTACACTCCCAGCCGACCGACCCTGACTCTTTCAAAATCCAAAACGCACCACGCGTCTGAACGCGGTGCATCACGACCAGGCGTAACACCCGTCCGTTGCGTGAAACATCCGGTCGTCCTGCATCAATCGCAAACTCCGTGCCGGCGCTGGAAGACTGTTCGGTTGTCCGCGCAAGTGAAGGTTTCGCAGTGACTTCGCGTTTCCGAAAAGAACGACGTCAAATGACCAATCCCAGAAACCGCCAATCGATTGGGCAACCACTGACCAGAAAGGAGGCCCGTCAACGTCTCGAAGCGGTGAACACACATCACTTGCAGTTCGATGATTCGAAGAACGACTTGTTCCCGGTCATCGTCCGTCTCCTTGACCTGCGGCGTTCTTTCCGGTTTATTCGACATGGTCACTCGACGAAGATCGGCACCCATGTCGGCGTCGCAGTGACTTCGTCGTTAGGATCGATTCTATTGGGGGATATTCGACAAGGTCTCGAAGCGGCTTCGGAAGACCTGTTTCGAGTGTCTTGCCTCCATTCGCCGATTGCCCATCGCCCTCGAGGCGACGGTTCCTATTTCCGATCGGTTCGAGCCCGATCTCTCGGTTGGTGCCCGACGGCAGGAAACCCGCGATCCAACAGGCGTGGACACCCGGTTTGTGGCAGAGAAGGGGAGTTGCAGCGATGAATGCGGAAAACCAAGGGGCTGAAGAAACTGCGCCGGAAAACGGACCGCGAGCGTCAGGCGAGTCGGGCCCCACACTCAGTCCCCAGCAGCTCCCTCAGCCCAACTTCGAGAGCGCTGTCAGTATGTTCTCGACCCAGGCAATGGTGGCGTTGGGACTGATTCCCAACCCGGTCACGAAGCAACCCGACCTGCAATTGCACCTGGCGAAGCACTTCATCGACTTGATTGGTGTCCTGGAAGAGAAGACAAAAGGAAATCTGAACCAGGATGAAGCAACCGTTCTGCAAGATTCGCTGCATCACTTGCGTATGGCCTACACTCACTTGAAGTCGACACAAGGCTGAGACTCCGGTGGGAGACGGACATGCCCCCTTGTGGTGGCTGGTCCGCATTCCTCCGCATTGGCTGTTTGGAACACTTTCGCCCATCAGGACAAGTCCGTTGAGTTTCGAGGCTCCCGAACACTGGCTCTCGTTCTCGGCACCGGAGAACTGGTACACGCTCCGGTATCCCCCCAGTTGGAGCGTGACGACGGGAGACACGGAGACAACCTTCACGCCGCCCGATGGGGAACAGTCTCTGATTGTCACGTGCCACTGGCGGGAACAGCCGCTCGGGCTGTCGGATGAAGTGAATCTACTCCTGCAGGACCAGTTGGCCGGTTTTCGTGCGTCGACTCCCGACCAATCGATTCCAGCGCGTTATCCGGCCGTCCGACTACAGGGTTCCGTCCCCGGCTCGCGATGCCGCTGGTGGGAGCGATGGTTTGGGCTTGGTCCACGAGTCCCATTGGTCAGCTGGGTGATTCACCTGGGACGGCTGACTCTGCTCGGCAGGCTACTGCAGCTGGGTGAACCTGATCCCGAACGGACGGCCATCGTCAACAAAATTCTGCAGACAGTCGAACTCTCCCGGCAGCCAGCCGATCCGCCGGCCGTCTTCGAGCGACGAGTTCTGGCGTTGGCTCAGGAAAAGTTTCCCAACCTGCCGTCAGCGCTGGCCGACCGCTTCCAACTGACTCTGGGCGGCTCGACCGTCAATCTGCTGAATTTCTACCGGGCGTATTCATCCGCGCCGCGCAAGTTCGAAGAGATTCTCGTTCCGGCACTCACGACCGTCGTGCAGATGCAGCATCGCGACCGAACGGCCGACGCCCCCCCGTTAGAGGCTGTTCGCGAACGGATCATGCCGATGCTGTATCCCGTCCAAACCTGGACCAGTCAGCTGCCGCAGTTCGCTGCCGAGCCTTGGATTGCGGGTCTGACGGTTCTGTACGTCGTGGACGAGGCGGAGGCGTACTGGTTTATCCCCGAGGACCTGATGTCCCGCTGGGAGATATCGCAGGACGAGTTACACACGCTGGCGATTGAAAACCTAGAGCGGTACTGGCGGGAACGCGAGATGGAATTGACGGGGCTGCAAATCGCTGACAACATCCTGATGCTGTTGCCCAGGCAGACCGATGCATACAATACCGTCCGGTTGCTGAGCCCGTCGTTTCGCCAGCGAATGCAGGAAGAACTGGGGGCCGAGTTTGTTGTCGGAGTCCCCGGACGAGACTACTTTGTCGCAGCGGGAATCGGTCATCCCGAGGTGCTCGACCGCTTGCAGCATCTCGTTCTGAGTGAGTTCGGCCGAATCGACCACCCACTCAGCGACCGGTTGTTACTCGTCAGTTCCGACGGTGTCAGCGAATTTGTCCCAAGCGAGTCGTGACAGCAATCCGTTCGAACGACGCGACGCCTCGGATGGATGGATTCCATCTTGCACGGCGGGGGCCAGCGATCGACCTTGATCGAACATCCCGAGAAACCACATTTACGGCGTAAAGCATCCAGTCGCATGTCACACGGGAAAGCTGACCGCCGGGAAATGAGCCTACTGGGGACCGGGCGCAGCACGGGGGGTCTGGTCATCGGCCGCGACTGCGCAGACTGCCGGTCGACCGACCCGCGCAACAATCGGACTCGTTCCGGGGTCGCGGTCACCACGCCCCGGGGAACTCTTCTGATCGACACTCCCCCCGAGTTGCGAATTCAGCTGCTCCGCGAAAACATCGGCGTGGCGAACGCCGTGCTGTTCACACACAGCCATGCCGATCACATTTTCGGCCTGGATGATTTGCGACTCTTCGGGCACT
>CALJUK010001145.1 GCA_937975745.1 uncultured Planctomycetaceae bacterium
TCGCGAGGCTCATAACCTCGAGGTCGCAGGTTCGAATCCTGTCCCCGCCACTTTGACACTTCGCCGGAAATCGCGGAAAGTCGCAAACCCCTGTTTTGCAGGGGTTTTTTCATGCGCGGGCATTTCCGACTGCGACTCCCTGCCACTGTACGCGGCAGTGTACTGCGCCGCATTTTGCGCCGCTTTTTTGGCAATGCCCGTTCCGGTCCCGTTGGTTTCCTGAACTGCTGCTGCGAAGTGTGCGTCGGTCGTCATCAGGTAATGTCGCATGGCCACCTTGGGCGTATTGCCAAGCCAGTCGGTTACCACCTGAACCGGATACTTCTCCACGAGTTCGGTTTCCCGGCTGGCTCGCAGGTTGTGGAACAGACGGGGCCAGGGCTCCAAACCGGCCCGACGGACGATCTTTTGAAACGTGGTCCGCAGATTGGCGTTGATCCAGCCCCCCGGTCCCATCGCAGCCTTCCTGAACTTCTCATCGATCACGAACTCCGCTCCGGGTGGGGCCAATTCGGCCGCTTCGAGCAGGATCGGCCGCAATTCGGGGAACAGTGGGATCGTTCGGCATTCCTTCCCCGCATGGTGCTCGGTCTTGGGTGACCGGACGAAGATTCTGTCCGACGTCCAATCAACATCATCCAGTCGAAGCGAAAGTACTTCGCTCGGACAACGCAGGCCACCGTACCGGGCCAAGGCCACAATCGTCCGCCAGTCGTGGTTTGGGCAGGCCTCTAGGACCTTGGCCGTTTCCTCCCGAGTTACGAATCGCTGCCGATCCTTGATGCCCGTTGCTGGTGCGTTCACTCCATCAAATGGGTTCTCTGAGATAAGTTTCCGCCGATGCATCGCACGGAAGAACGACCGGGCCGTCTGCAGTCGCTTGTGAATCGTGGTCGGGGCCAGTTTTCGGGAAATGAGCCATTGCTTGAAGTCATCCGCATCACCGGGAGAGATCGTGCCGACTTCGCGAGTCTCGCCGAAATACTCCGTCAGGTCGCGGATAACATGCCCCCGGACGATCTTCGTCGACGGTTTCAGATCGGCTCGGCCGTCCAGATGCGACCGCAGAAACGGTCCCAATGTTGCCCTGGCCTTTTCTTCCGGCTTTGGGATCAGGCCGACACGTGCCAGCTTCTTTGCCAAAGGCGCTTCCAGTTCCTTCACCCATTGGGCCAGGTCGGCTTCCATTGGCCGATTCAGAACCTGACTCTCCACCAACTGCTCAACACGGTACTTGATCGTCTCGGCCGATCGCTGAGACACCTTACCCAGTCGAATCGTTTTGCGAGACTCATCGGCCGCCACGAACTGAATCCGCTTCCGACCGCCGGGGTCGCGTGAAATACTCGCCATGATCTATTTGCCTTTCGACTTTGGCTTGCGGTCTACGACGATTCGCAGCCCAAGGTATTCGCCCAGAAGGTCGATTGAGTCCAACGACAGACCCGACTTGCCTGCTACGAAACGTGACAGATTTGCTTCGGCCACGCCGGTTGCTTTAGAGATTTGATACCTACTGACCGGTGCCGCGAGAATCGCAGCCCTAATCTGGTCGCTCATTTTGTGATGTTTCTTGTCCATACTGACACTCTACGCAGTGCTTATCACAATTACAAGGTGTGTTTTGAAGGTTGCGTGAAATAGTCTTCCTTCTTTCGGCTACTACTACGGATCCGGTTGGGGCTTCAGAAGCATCCACGAGTCGATCTCGGCAGTTGGATCAATCCCGCACCCTTCGAGAATGATTGCCAGTCTTTCCTCGCGGTTGTCCGTGTCAGACCAGTCGACGGTACTCAACAACAGAGCGGTCATAACTTCCGGCGGAACTGCTGGCCCGCTGCCGGCCCAATTGCTGCTTGATCCTGCCGTCAGAAAAGCCATGATCTCGGCCTTGCGGGACTTCAGGCGTTCCGCGAGTTCCGGACCAACAGCAGACCGGGGGAAGTACCGGAGCCGATCTCCGTGGACTTCCAACCGGACTCCCCGTCGATTCAATTCGGCCACAATGCCGCCAGCGGTCATAGCTCCCCCCATTCGTCGTCAGATATACCCGAACCTGGCTCCTGCAATCCGTGCTCACAATACTCAGAATTCATCTCTTTGAGGTCAGCTTGGAATTTCTGAGTATTCTGAGAGCCCACGTCGGGGGCAGGATCAAACACTGCGGGATTCACTTCGTACCTCGGCGAGCCTGGGCGGCCGACGCCGGCTCTCTCGCCAGATAGTTGTCGGATATAGCCGCGTCTGGTGAGTTCGACGAGGGCTGCGTTGATGTCGTCGGCATGCGGGAATCTTGCGCGACCGTGCTGCTGGGCGTCACGCTTCGTGAACTCAGCCCGCCCATGACGCTGGATCCACCGCAGGACGTACGCTGCGTCGTCTTCTACCAACGACTCTGCGGTCTTAATTGAACCGAGGACAGCTTGGGCATGGGGAATCAGGTATCGAGCGATCTCAATTGCGTCCGCGACGGTCTGTCGGCCAATGGCTGGCACTAGGCCGGATTCTGCGCAGTGTAGACTTGCTGATAGGCGAAGTGTCGCACCAGCAAGCTTGGCGCCCCAGTCTCGAATCGCTTCCAATGCACCTCCTTCGGCGAGCATCAATTCAATCTCCTCTTCCCAGTCCTGAAACAGCGTGAGGGCGTCGGCAGCAAGGCGGAGTTTCAAACTGCCGTTGAAGCATGCAAGATTTGCAACGACATTGTGGTAGGCCGTCCGCACTTGATCGGGGACCGGGGGGGGAGCGATCCGTCGGCGTCCGACCCAGCTTTCGGGGATTGCGTACAGGAATCTCGCCAGCAGGCCCCGGCCCCGGAATAGCGCCTTCTGGGGAAGCTCCTCAATGACGGCCGGCTGTATCGCGTACGCACAGGTCAGTGCAGGTCGCTGGACGCTGGTGCTCTCGCGACCAATGCGATGCGTGCTGAAGTCATCCCCTGCGTGTCCCTTTAAGTAGACATCGATGTTGGGAAGCCCGTTTTTCGAGTACATCCCGCTCATCAGGTCGAACGGACATCCCTCGGGACTCATACTGGCGATTCGTCCGGCCTGTTCTTTCAACATGGTCGCGAGTTTCTCAGGTGTTACGTCGTCGACAATCAGTTCTGGAACCGCTATCGGAGGCTGCTGTGCCAGTTTCGCCGCCAGCTTCTCTGCTTCATTACGGGCACAACCGTCTCCCTTGGCTGCTAACCTCTCGAATTCCTTGAGAGCAGCTTCGTCCTGCCGTCGGTTCGACTCCGCAATCGCAATCGTGGGCCGAGCTGCTTCTTTCAACTGCTGCTCGTGCTCTCGGAGTGGCTTCAGTGTGTCGCTAAAAACAGCAGACTTCCGGTTACCGGGCCCAAGTAGAATGGCCGTGTAGAGGTTGGTCGGCTCTACAAAACCCGGTCGAGCGCAAACGACAACTCGTCGCGCGATAGTGGCCGAGACTACCGCTAATGTGAGCAGCGCCGCCAAATCAGACGGCGTTTGTGTTGCGAGAGACTCGGCCTCCACCCATTGGCGAATCACGTCAGGCAAGGCACTGACTGGGAACACGGGAACTGGTCGACGGCCGAGACGATCAATCGTAGGCCACTCGGCGTCACTGGACGCCGCATAGAGGGGGGGCGTATTCCTGCGGGACCGTCTTTCCCCGGGCTGGCTTGCTAAGTCGGCCAAGAATGTAGTTCTGAGACCGGGTAGAGCACGGTCTGCCGTTTTCCCGAGCCAACCCGGACGCATGGGATTCTGCCGTCATGCGTCAACTGCCAGAGATGCCTGGGCGAGATGCTGAGTGCTCTTGCCGCCTCGCGGGGTCGCAGGGCCAGTGGGACAGAATTCTGTTCGGTTATCATTGTCGGATGCTCCGATTGGGGCCAGTGCTTGCCACGAAATGCGGCTCGCTACCCTAAATCCCCTGACGGCAACCAAATCTGGTAACCAACTGCTGACGAAAAAAGCCGCAGGGCCATGCGCCAAGCGGCTAAGTTTTGTTCAAAAAATTTCGGGCGGTAACTTGGAGGTAACAGGTTACCGTTCTCCATCGAGTGATTGTTGATCGTTGAGTTCAATTTTCATTTTGCGGTCCTTGTGCCGATGCAATCGTTCCCCAACCTTATTCTCGTGCCGGCCTCTCCGGTTGGTCTTCCACCATTCGGAATTCTTGACGGCGGTACTCGAAACTCCAAGCATTTTTCCGAGTTTTCTTGCTGAAGCTGTGGGAGGAAACGGAAGCAGCTTGTGGATTTCGGTCAACTTTTCATTGACTGTGAGACTCTCACTTGCCAGCAGGTCAGAAGCTCGGTTGAATCGATCGTCTGCGACGCCTTCCGTAAACACGCCGAGCAACCGGATGAGCGCCGTCTCGAACGCCGATGGCACTGGAAAGTGGTTGCCGACATCGGCGTCCGCATCGGAAGAACTACCGGTCGGGTTAGAACTAGGACGACCGGTTGTGGGAGCGGAAGTCGACCCTCTGTGGGCCCGCTGATGGCGAGCCCGCAGTTCAGCATCAAGCTGACTTGCAGCTGCGAACAGGCCCTTGCTGGTTTCATGCTCATCGATTACCCAAAACAGCGAAGATGAAGCGTTGTCGATTGTTTTGGCCAGCCAGATTTCTCTGCAGGAGTCTGCGTAGATGTTCCGGGCTTGCGCGATGATCTGCGTCGCCAGCCGATTCAGTTTGTTCAGATTCTCAATCGCATCCGGTGGAAGCGGATAATCGCGAAGGATCGCGACGATATAGCCAACAATCGTCTCCAACTCGTTGGTGATGGTGCACTTTTGGTGCGACTTGCGGAATAGAATCAACTCATTGTGAAACTCAAAAATGTGGTCGTCCGGCGCATTTGACGGTGTGAGGTTGTGGCCGCGCACTTTGACCGGATCGTTTGGAGTGACTCGTTCCAGTCTGGCGAGCGCAGCGGCGAATGCGTCTGCGTATGGCGACCCCGGCCCCGTCTCCGTTTCGACGAAGGCTGCTCGCTCGTGCAGCAACTTAACCGCTCCAGGAACGTCGTCCAAAGCGACCAACAGCTGCGGCAGCGAATCCTTCAGAGGAACTCCGGGGCAATCATTCCGGTCGCTTGTTCGCCGCAGCGAATCCAGGGCTGCTGT
>CALJUK010001146.1 GCA_937975745.1 uncultured Planctomycetaceae bacterium
TGAGCATGTACTGCCGATACTGTTGCTGCCGGGCACGGACCGCTCGCTGGTATCTTGAAATTGCGGTGCTACGCGAACGACCGTGCCGACTCCGGCGTGCAGCTTCCGCGTCGTCAGTGACCGACACGACCGCAGCAGAAACCAATAGCAGGCAAATCAGTTTTTTATACATTGGAGCCTCCGAAGTTGCTGGGAGACCTGGAGAATCAGCGGGATTCAAATGGCGCGCAGCAGGTACTGCGTTGAGCGGCCAAATGCGGGGATTCCGCTGGCAAGAGTGTCCGGCACATCTGCGGACAACGAGCGGTGAGACGCGCCGGCCTAAATCCGCCAGACGCAGTTGAGAACCCGCAGTGATCGCAATCCATAGCGATTCAACGAAGCATCGATGCCAGCCAGTCCACACGGCGCAACGACTCCGATCTCCTGGCGGCACGCAGCCTGCTGAGACGCATGCGACTCAGCAGCACTCGCAGGAGCAGATTGCATTTCCCCAACGAGTGCGACGCACTCACAGCGACAGCAGTCGCAAGGGAGTAGTGGACCATGCGAATGAGCCCCTGTCTCTATCGGGACATCCGACCTGCAATGACTGGAAGCGGTACTTTCAGCACAATGGCGATGAAGGCAGCATCCCCATACAGCATGGGTGCCAAGAGAGACAAGCAACAGCAGATGCAGGGCAGTTCGCATGAGGTCCTCCGACGACTCAACGGTACGAATTATCCGCTCGGTCGTCACAACAGGCAATCGCGTTCCATCGACCAGAGGCCAGACGCTCAGAACCGTCCAGGGAAGTCATGAAACCTGTCGGTTCTGACAGCAAGTGATACACATCCAGGTGCGGCAGTCTGGCATTGAGAAGCAGGAGCCAGGGAACAGGAGCCCGCAGAGGAAACAGAGAATGCCGTGTCCGTAACTCTGTTTCCTCTGCGGACTCCTGTTCCACCACGACAGGTCAGTCTCACGCCGCGTGCCGCTGCGGAATGCTGAATGCCGGTCGATGACTGGACTGTCCGTGAAACGTTGCGTGCAGCGAGTCCCAGTCGATGACCAGGCGGCCTCCGTATCCTTCGTGTCGCTTTGCCCAGTTGAGCAGCAGGTCCAGGCAGGCATGGTCGATGTGGGACAAGTGCTGAAAGTCAACATGCACTTCCGAGTCTCCCGGAATCTGTTCCAGTCGGGCCGCCAGTCGAGGCAAACGAAGAAACGTCGCAGCCCCGGCGATCTTCAGAACCGTCCGTGAGTCGGAGGCCCGCGTTTCCAGCGACACATCCAGGCGGGAGAAGCGATACATCAGACGCAACGCGGAAACAGCGAATCCAGCAGCGACTCCGGTCAGCATGTCCGTTGTGACGATTGTCACCAGAGTCACCGCATACACCAGCACTTCACCTCGCCCGTATTTCAGTAACTGGCGAACGGCCTGCGGATTGACCAGTCGATACCCCATATAGACCAGCATCGCAGCCAGAGCCGCCGTGGGGATCATTCTCAGCAGAAAGGCCAGCGACGACACGAAGATCAACAGCCACGTTCCGTGCAGGATCGTCGACAGCCGGGTCTTCGCCCCCGCATCGATATTGGCAGCACTGCGTACGATCACTCCGGCCATCGGCAGTGCGCCGAGGGCTCCGCAAAGGATGTTTCCGATTCCATGAGCAGTCAGTTCGCGGTCGTAGTTCGTTCGCGACCCTTTCTGAAGCTGATCAACGGCGGTCGCACAGAACAGAGTCTGGGCACTGGCGACGATGGCGATGACAAGACCGAAGCGAAGCAGCTCGACCGTCGGCACGCGCTGCCAGCGCGTCAGCGTTGGAAACCGCATTTCATTCCAGAGATTGTCCGGAACGTTGACTGACAGCACGGGCAGTTGCAGCAGCGAAGACACAGCCGCCACAGAGACGATCGCCACCAGCGGTGCGGGAATCTTCTTCAGTCGCTCGGGAGCAAACCGGCTCCACGCCAGCAGGATCGCCATCGTCAGCAGTCCGACCTTCGCGGCCCACGAATGATCTTTGAGCGCGGTCTGCAACTCATGCAGCGACTCTCCAGCCGAGAGGGACGACTGCCGGGCAGCGAGGACGTCACCTGTCTGGAGGTTCTGGATTGAACTACCAATCTGTTGCCGTGCCTGAGCGGTCAGGTCTCGCAGGGCCTTCTGGCCAGCGAGGCCCGACGCCGATTCACGACTCAGAGCCTCCGCCATCAGATCGATCTGTCCTGCGATGTTCTGTTGCCGAAGCAGCATTTCCGGCTCCACTCCGCCGCCGGCTGAAGACGTTGTGGAACTCTGATCGTTCAGCGACGACGCGATCCGGGTGACGTCCGTGTGCAGCGCACGAGCCTGGTTGAGCAACTGCAGGCGGACCCGCCGCTGATCCGCGTTCTGCCAGTCCGGTATGGTCAGTCCCTTTTGAAATGCCTCGGGCATGGTCGCAATGTTGGCGAGGCCGCTCTTTCTGGGAGCATCGTCCACCATGACATGGACCTGACTGCACAGGATCAGGACCCCGATCCCGGCCAGCATTCCCTGGACGACTGCGGGGGAAACGGCCCGGAACCCCTGTCCGAGGCGCAGCAACCCGGCCATCAACTGAAAACATCCCGCGATCAGCACGGCAATGCCGAGCGACTCCCAACCGAACGATTGGACGAATTCATACATGAGAACGGTGAGTCCGGCCGCTGGTCCGCTGACCTGCAGCGGGGCTCCGGCAAAGAACCCGACAACGATGCCACCGACAATGCCGGTCACCAGTCCAGCGGCCACGGGAACTCCGGAAGCAATGGCGATCCCCATGCACAGCGGCAGGGCGACCAGAAACACAACGACTGACGCGAACGCGTCCTGCCGCGGAGCAGACAGCAGCGAGGGAGCTGCTCCACGTTGATTCGAATCGCCCCGATAGACGTTCATGACCTCACTCCTGAAGATCGACCGCGTGCTGCGGCCGGAATGATCGACATGCCTCGCAGGCAGCCCGGCCGAGCCCATGGCCGGACTGCGCGAGGTGACCCAACTGCTTCTGGTCGTCGGCTTCCATCGCTGACGGTCACCGACGGGAAACAACTCACTTGCTGCAGCTCGAACAACTGCTTCCGCCGTCGTAGCTGTCGCCGTAACCACCTCCACCAGTTGACGCACAGCCGACGGCGAATGTGCAGGTGGCGGCGAGCAGCAGTGTCCAGAATGCGAACTTCTTCATCTCTCGATCTCCCTTTCATGGGAAAGCAGGAACGCGCGGCCTGATCCATTCAGACCACATCAGGAGTGGAGTACCGGCATGACAGACATCGCCATTGCCGGGCCGTGGATTTCCGGTCAATCATCCGTTGCCACAACTCATCCGAGCCCCAGCGAAAGGGCTGCGGGAACCGATATCGAATGCCGCGACGGCTCGGTGACCGTGCGTTTGCGAACTCCTGCAACAAGAGTTGCCAGGACTCCGCCGTACAGAATGGTTTCATCTGCTCCGGACAGGCCGACCCAGTGTTCGAGCAGAACCGGCTTGTGGGCCGCGTAAACCCACAGCCGCTGTCCCTGTTCCTGCAGCCGCAGCCGAGCACAGGTGAGCCAGCCGGTCTCGTCAGGCTGATCCGCGTTGATCAGCACGAGGTCCGCGCGAAAGCTGGCGGCGCGTTCGGCCAGAGCAGTCGAAGATTCAGACCTCGCGACAAGGACCCCGTGATCCTGAAACAGTGAATTCAGGCACGCGAATACCTCGTCGCGGACGTCAAGAATGAGAACGCGCCGAATCGGGGCGCCTCTGATGCTTAACCGGGAATGAACCCCGGAGCCGGTGTCACTTCGAACGTGACCGAGGCTCCGCAGGAAGCCGGTCAAACTTTGAGTCGTCAGGAAAGACCTGCGCATGGTAAAGACCTTTCTACGGACTGTGTCTGTTGGATTTGGAGAGGGGTCGCGCGACGTCGATGTCTCATGCGGCCTGGAAAAACGACCACGCAGACGAGACGGGTGCTACTCGTTCCGTGCGCGCGGTTCCGTCGGCCACGCAGGGACGGGGCTGCCACGCATACCGCGTGTCACGGCGTAGAACGATTGCGTCAACGTTCAATCAGTGGTTGCAGAGCCGTCGGCCAGTACGCACTGGAAGCGACTGGTGGCCGGACGCAAGCTGCGGCTGTTCAGATCACAGCCTGAACCGGCACAGGCGAACGCAGCATTCGAGTGACCGCACAGAGCAGCGGCGGTCACATTCCACGAAACGGGATGACGGAGCACTCTCGCCGACAACGTCGTACGAACTGGTCGCTGCGTGCTCAACAGACGGCAACGCGGAACGCCCGCGTGGACTGGCGTGCGCGGCGGCGACAGTGTCGAAATTCAGGACGCAGCAACTGCAGGAGCAGGGCTCGCCCGGTGGCACAGCACCATGGTTGCCGCGACTCGGAGAGATCGAAGGCAGGCTGTCAGAGCGTGTCTCAGACTCGCAGCTCGTGCAGGCAGACTGACAGCAGCCCGCGACGGAACAGAACTCCGCACACTCAGTACATTCAACTCCGGCTTTCAGAGCCGGCAGGCAGCACATCCAGACCGACAGGCAAACAGCCTGCAAAGTCTTTCGAGTGAGTGCTGCCGTGAACATGACGTCGCTTCCTGCTTCGTTCGACTGTTGGTCCGGTACTGTGAGAAGAGAGTCCTGAACAGAGTGCCGTTTCAATTGTCATCGGCCATGTGCAACAACAAAGTCCAACGGAATCCGGCAGGAGTTGCACGACCCGGCAACAGCACCCTGTTCATGGCGTTATTGTGAGGCGATAATGCGCAAGGATGTGGGGTCGCTTCCGCAGCAACGCGGACACCCGCATGAAGAAGGATCGCAACGTTCGGCAGGATCGCCTTCAGACGCTTCCTTAGCACAGGAGAGACGATCATGACCAGATACCTTTTGACGGGGTTGTTGGCGGCAACTCTGTCGACATGGCTGCTGACAGAAAACGCGGCAGCGGATCACAGGAGTTGCGACTACGGATACTCCATCCGTTCCTACTCCGCCGTACCGGCGGCTGCGTCCGGAGTTCAGCGACTGTCGAGCGTTCGCTACTACTATCCGCAGACGTATTACTACTCGTATGGAGTGCCCTATTACCTGGGCCACCACCATCATTATTACGGCCACCATCACAGTGGGGTGCGTCTCAGCATCGGCGTCGGTCACCACGGCTATAGTCACCATGGCTACGGCGGCCATTATGGTGGCCATCACTTCGGCGGGCACCGTTTTGGTGGACATCACTTCGGGGGCCATCATTCCGGCCACCACTGATTCTCTTCACGACCCGCAGTCCCCGACCGCAGGCACGTCACACGCCGGTGACTGCACACTCTGGCGGGCGCAACTGCGAAAAGGATTTCCCGGCCGAACCTAAACACCTTTGTCGACCGGCGGCTCGCGGTAGGGCTGCCGGTCCTCATAGAGCTGGAGCCGTTTTTGAATGGCAGCCTTCCGTTCGTCGTCGGCGATCTCGATGGCCTCTCTGGCCCGGGAGACAGCCTGTTCGAACTGACCACTCTCTGCATGAGCTGCGGCCAGTGTGTCAAGGAAACCGGCATCTTGAAAACCGGCCAGTTCGCTGGCCTTCGTGGCCAGCCGTACTGCTTCCGCACCATCGCGATAATGCTCTTCCGGACACGCGGCCAGCAGCCACGCCAGATTGTTCAAGGCACGGGCGAAGTTCCCATCAATCTCGATCGCCCGGCGAAAGTTCCGATAGGCCTTCGTGTACTCGCCCAGTTCGAGTCTCGCGGAACCTCCCGCTTCCCAGGCGGGTGCGAACTTCGGATCGATTTCAATCGCCGCATTGAAATCCGCAAGCGCCGGCTCAGTCAGGTCTTTCATCTGCCGGGCCAGTCCACGGTTGACGAACACACCCGGATGCTTCACGCCGCCGTCAATCACGAGAGTGAAGTCGGCAATGGCCTCATCGACTTTCCCGAGCTGTCGCCAGGCATTCCCGCGGTCATTGGCTGCCGCCAGATTCTTCTCATCGCGTTTGAGGGCTTCTGAAAAGTCGTCGACCGCAGTTTCATGCTGCCCCAGAGCAACGCGCGCGATTCCACGTTCATGGAACGTCTGCGACGACGGTTCGGCATCGACCTTTGCGTCAAAGTGTTCAATCGCCACGGCAACGGGCACGACGTCTGTCTCATGAATCCATCCCTTCGCAGCAGCAACCCAACGCCACGGACCATTCTCGTCTGACACCTCAAGCACAGCACCGAGAGGCCGACGCGTCACAATCGTTTGACCGGACTTCAGTTCGGCATCCCAGGTGATCACCATCACTCGATTGTCCGGCAGTTCCGGCGGAGCCGGTGGCGCATCCTGTGCGCAAATCGGAATGCCCGGAATCCCGCATGACAGGCAGACGACAATCAGATACAGGGAAGAACGGAACATGATCGATTGCTCCTGACGGATGGCTGATTGAATCAATTTTGTTCTGCCTCAGCCACGGGGCAAAGTCAAGACGGCTCAAACAGAAGCACGCAGAGAGAACAGAGACAACATCATGAAATCACTCTGTTCCTTCCGTTTTATCCTGTTCACATCACGCGCACGTCGCGCTCAGGCGGCTTTCGTCGCGGCAGTTGCCTCGCTCACAACACCGTTCACGAGTCGCAATGTTCGGGTCGCATAACCGGCAGCGAACTCGTCGTGAGTCACCATCACGATGGTGCGTCCTTCGGCGTTGAAGCTGGACAGGTAGTCCATCGCGATTTCCCGTGAGTCCGGATCGAGATTCCCGGTCGGCTCATCCGCCAGAATGATCTGCGGGTCGTTGGCCAGTGTGCGTGCCAGGGCGACTCGCTGCTGCTGCCCCTGACTGAGTTCCGCAGGGCGATGCTCCAGTCGATCGGACAGACCGACACGTTCGAGCAGTTCGCTGGCGCGTTCCCGCTGCGCCTCGGCCGACCGCCCCGCGAGGCTCAGCGGAACCTGCACGTTTTCCACGGCGCTCAGCCACGGAATCAGATTGAACGACTGAAACACAAAGCCAATGCGTTCCAGACGCAACCGTGTGCGATCGGCGACCGACAGGTAGTAGAGCGAATCTTCGCCGAGCAGAATTCGCCCGGACGTCGGAGCCAGCATGCCGCCCAGCATCGACAGCAGAGTCGTCTTGCCGCTGCCGCTGGGGCCGACAAGAGCAACAAATTCCCCCTCAGCGAGTGACAATGACGAGTCTGCCAGAGCCGTCACTGTCTGGCCTCGCCGTTCGTAGGTCTTTGAAACATCTTCCAGTTGGTACATTGCGATGACTTTCCATGTCGAAGGATTATTGGTGTCCAGGTTGGAACAGGAGATCGCAGAGGCAACAGAGAACGGAAGCGACTCACGCCTCTGTTCTCTCCGTTTTCTCCTGTTCCGAGTTTCGCCATTGTCAGCATGGCGGGCCTTACGCCTCTGAGAAGCACAGGCATGGATCGAGTTGCGCGGCCCGTCGAGCCGGCAGGTAGCTGGCAGCGACGGCGACCACGGATGCGGTTGCCAGTCCAACGCCCAGCAGAATCGGCATCGGCTGCACGGCGACGCCCAGCAGTTGCGGTCCGAGAATCGCAGCGAGAATCGTGCCGACAATGAACCCGCCAACGCCGCCACACATGCCAAGTATGGTCGCTTTACCGAGGAACATGCTCGTCACATATCCGGGAGTCGCCCCCAGCGCCATCAGTGTGCCGATCTCACGACGTCGTTCGGCCACGTTGGCGTACATCACGCTGGCGATGCTCGCGCCGCCGACCAGCAGCAGGATCGAGAAGAACACCCACGACATGCGCGACATCAGGCTGTTCACGGCGACCTGAGTCTCGACAACCTGAGCGATCGTGATCACTTTCGTATCAGGAAGCAGAGACGAAAGATCGTTGATCAGGCTGCCGGCCGCGTCTTCGCAGCAGCCCATGATCTCAATCACGTTAACGACCGGTCCGGCATCCGACAGACGCTGGACGGAGTGCAGATGAGCAAACATGCGGCCGTCGTCGATGGTTCCGGTTGCCGGCAGAACGGCCAGTACCTGGAACTCTTCGTCAAACAGGTCAAGATGATCACCGCGCTTCGTCCCAAGTTGAGCCGCCAGATCAGCTCCGATGATGACTTCATCCTTACCAAGTTCCTGAATTGTTCGTGTCGTGGCGAGCGAGGCGGGATCGGTGTCGTTCGAGACGTCCGCTCCCGTTGTTTCACAGCAGCCCCGGTCCGAGCCGACGGGATTTGTCAGCAGCGCGAGTCCCTGCCACGAGGATTTCGTCTGGAACTCCGACTTGGGCAGAATTCCCGTCAGTGTCACCGGAATCGAATCGACCGACGCGGGCACGCACAGTTTCGGTGCAAGGTTCTGCACGCCTGGCAGCCTCGCCAATGCCAGTTGCGTGACGTTGGCTTCCGGCATGGTCTGGCCGTGCATGTCCGCCGCGTAGTAATCCTGCAGCGAAACCGACTGCGGCAGCACGAGCACATTCGCCCCGAGATTCTCCATCTTCTGAGCGATGGCGTCTTCAGAGAAAACAGTAATATTCTGAATGGCAACCAGAGCGGTAACGCCCAGAGTGACCGCGATCAGGCTGGTCATCATAGGCGTCGGCCGCTGCCGGAGTTCTTTCCAGATCAGCGAACGAAGATTCATGGGTCTTCCTTGAGTTGAGGGTTGAGAGTCCAGTGTCGAGAGACAGAGGACTCGGTGTGAGTTGCCGGTGCGAGCACGTGAAGAGGGAAACGATTCGAGAGTGAGCCGGCGGGTTCAGGACGCCGGCTCTCGACTCTCGTCTCTGGACTCTCGACTCGCCAGGACTCAGCGTCGCTGTGTTGATGTCGCACCGGTGGCCGTGCGGTGGTGCTTGCAGTTCTTGTCGTCACAGCACTTGCCGGCCGAAGCCAGTTTCGTGGCCAGCGTCGCGTGTGTGACGTTTGCGTCGTAAGCACCGAGCATGACGCCTGGAGGAGCCATGAAGACGACCTGCGGAGACGCACTGCGGGCATTCAGTCCGAGCTGTTTGACAAACTGTGCTTCACCCGGATCAGTCGCGCTGATGTTCACAACCTGGGTCCGCTCCTTATAAAGGCGATCGGCCTGGAATTCCTGAACGCCCTTCGGCACGAAACCACGAGCTGCTGGCTGCACGCACAGCAGAACGATCTGGCCGCCCTGCATGGCTTTGATGCACTTCGCATAGCCGGCACTGACGATTGCGCCATCGACTTCTTCCGGTTTGATCTGCTGTGAGAAGACACCCGTCACCGCGCCGTTCGGAGCAAGCGAGACGACCGCCGGCAGCGGCGTGCGCGTGACGTCGAATCGCTCGATCAGTCCGCGCTCGGCGCGATCATCCACCTGGATCGGCAGAATCGCAGTATCTTTGCGCTTGGACGCTGCGGTCTTGAGCGTCCCGTAGACGGCTTGAGTCAACCGATCGTTGCTGCGATAGAACAGCAGAAACGTCGTGTGACCGGCCTTCGAGTTCGCTGCGATCTTCTGATCCGCAGGACTGGGCTGCGCCGCAGCAGCACCGGCACGACCAGTTGTCTGAGCGTGAGCCTGTACAGCGCTGAAACCGGTTGCGAACGAAAGAGCGAGAACGAGCAGGCCGCGACAGGAATGAGACATCGACATAAGTGAGTTTCCTTTTGTGGAGGTCATTTTGTGGAGGTCATTTTGTGGAGGTCATTTTGTGGGGTCATGAAGTTCAGGAGGGCGTCTTCGAGCGATTCATGCCGGAGCCGCCAGAGTTTTGAGCCGAGTCTCCCGCGCAGGAGCAACCGCAGCTCACGCGATCTGATCCGCAGTGCGAAGGCCGTTGAGTGTCAGCGAATGGGAAGCATGGCCGAGCCGACAAGCCGGAATCGCGAACGCGCATCATCGACACGCGACAGATTCAGCAGGGTTCAGCGCGAGGCTGAAGCGCAGGGCCGGCTTCCAATGCACTGAGCCAGTCTGTTAGAGCCGATACGTCTGAGTCAGCACACAGACGTGTCTTCCCGAAATTAGCGACGGGAAGTGAACAGGGCTGCTGCAGGCAAGACATGCGGAGTCTGTTGCGCAGGCCAGACGCAATTCCGAAGAGAATCCATCCGGCAGGACGAGGCAGATTGCCCCCGGAATCAGATCGGGACACTTGACGTGCTCCGCCCTGATGGCGCCACCACACAGACAATCGACGCACCTGCCGTGGTCCGGGCACGGAGACTTCTCCGGGTGTTCACGAGATGCATCGAGGTGTTCCGCGGGATGCGATTCCGTCTCGCAGCAGGCTCGGTCATTCTGAGCTGCGTCCAGAGAGTTGAACGCGCATGCTCCCTGACATTCCCCGCAATGGAGGAACGGGCAGGCCATCGCCTGCGCCAGCATCAGCAGAGTCAGGAAAACGCGAACAGACACCAGACACCTCACATGAAAATCAAAGGCGCGGAGTTCGCCGCAGCGAACCGCGTCGCCTCTTATTATCGGTACAGCTCCGACCACCACTTGAACCGGCTCTGGCAGTCTGAGGCGGCCCCAGCGAGTCCGAGACTCAGAATCCGCATGTCCCGCATATCTTGCCTCAACGCCTGCGTGTGTCCCGAATCGCCAGCACCATCGAAGCCCTGGCCGCAAAGGACATCGGACGCTGTTCAGCTTCCGCTCAGGAAAGACGAATGACGGAGAATTCCATCCGCGCGAGTTCTAACCATTCCCTCGAAACGATTCGAGCGTCCCTTTGTCGGCTATCTCACGCGGGAACAGATGCAGGCGATTCTGGATGCTCCGGACATGACCACGTTCTCCGGCCGGCGCGATCAGATTCTACTCCTGCTCCTATACAACACCGGCGCACGAGAGTCGGAAATCGCCGGCCTGCAGATTCAGGATGTGTCCTTGGGATCACGAGTCTCCATCCACATCCGAAGCAAAGGCCGCCAGAACCGTGCGGTGCCACTCTGGGATAAGACGGTACGATTGCTGCGCGCTTGGCTGAAGGAACTTGATGGAAAGCCAGACTCACCACTGCTCCCGAACGTCCGCGGCAACCCACTGACGCGTTCCGGTATTACTCAGCGTCTGGAGCATGCCGTGCAACAGGCCACCGCCAGTGAACCGTCACTGCAATCGCAGCGAATCTCGCTTCACCTGATCCGCCACACTACGGCAATGCACCTGCCCCAGTCAGAAGTAGAACTCACCGTAGTCGCCACGTGGCTCGGCCACGAGTCGATTCAAACAACGTACCAGTACGCAGACCTTGAATCGAAAAAGCAGGCACTGGCGAGTCTGAATCCACCGGCCATGAAGAATCTCCACTCCAGCGAGAGGATGCCATCGTGCAGTTCCTTAACGGCCTCTGATTATGCGCACTGTGGAGTCGGGAAAACACGGCAACAAGCCGCCACCACCCGACTGCACATAATCCAGAACTCCGCATGAGCGACGCCCCATCCGCAATAAACACGGCCTCCGATTCCTTCTCCTGGCGTTGCGCGCCCGCAGA
>CALJUK010001147.1 GCA_937975745.1 uncultured Planctomycetaceae bacterium
GAGCGAACCGTAAAACTCACCCGGCGTGGTTGTCCCAAAAAGTACGAGATGCGGCTGGTAGATCAGACCTGGCTTGTCACCAGCACGATCGCGGATCGCCCGCCATCGTCCGGCTTCGCCATACAGTTCGAGCAGCATGCCGAACTGGTTACGGTAGCGGGCCTCCTTGTTGTCCCGCATGTTCTCGAACAGCGTGTCGATCTCGTCGTCCTGCTTGAGGATGACCGGATGCCCGATCAGGCGATCCTCGATCCCTTCGCCACTCGCTGATTTGCCGGCGATTTTGCGGGACTCTTCGGCGTGCAATAGAATGCTGGAGTTAACTTTGCGAGGCCAGTCCTTACCGACGCCGGAACTTGCCAGCGCCAGAATCTGCACGTTCGTCCGGATGTTCCCCGGCTCGCGCACCTTGCGACCGGTAAGAGTCCCCAGAAGTGCGATCGCTCCGACGAATGCCAGGGGGCGATTGGGGTAGGGAGCCGTGTCGATTGTGAACTGCATCACGTCATCGACGAACCCCGGAATGTAGAGGAGTTCGTCCGGCAATGGACCGGGATCGGAGATCGCGGGCGAACCAGCGTCACTGTCGATCACCTTCGGCAGTGCGGAATTGACTTTGGTGATCGCTTTGCCCACCAGCGTCGAGATGTCGACGTCCAGGTCGATCGAGTGTTCCCGTTCCTGATTCAGCAGCCAGCCCCGCGGCTGGTTGTGTGATTTCTTCGCCGCGTCCTCGACCTTGTGTCGCAGCTCCTTCTCGGACCACGGTGGTTCGCAGCGCGGGTTGTAATGGTCCAGCAGTATTCCGAGTGCCTGCTCCGGATCGAGTTCGAATCCATGCACCAGCACGGTGGCTGCTGCATACGTTGCGGAATGGCCCCCTTGTCCGCTGATGGCTGGCGGGAGTTTATCGAGATACGCCAGCGCACGGCGTTCGGTGTCATGCGGCGCGAGTTCACGCCGGCAGACCGTCCCAGTCGTAGCTGCAGGAGTTGTTGGGGACGTCGGTTTCTTTGGCAGTTGCCCGTGTCGAAGCTCGATCACTGCTTTCGCCAGCGCGGCGACGCAGGCTGTCAGCATCGGCGCGGGGACAATCGCCGGTTCGCCAGTCAGGATTTCGTATTGGCTACCGTCGTCGGGATGGATGCTCGGTCCGACAACCGTCTGCAGACCATTTGCCCGCAGCTCGACGATCATCTGATTGTCGATCGGGTCCGTGTGTTTCTTTGTTTCGGTGCCAGCTGCGTAATACCACCAATGCGAGTTCAAGGCACCCGGCCGCCCTGATTTGGCGGGTGTGAATGGCAAGTATTGCTCGGCCAGTTCAATTGCCTCGGGACAGTCGAGGTCAACATCGACAAGCCAGTTGGACGGTTCTCCCAGGTTGATTCCGATGTTGGCCGGCTGATCGAAGTACAGAGGAAGGTCGTCATCGGTCAGGCGGAGCTGCTCCCAGCCTTTGATCACTGCCCGCTTCTGCTTGAACGGAATGGGCACGACGCACCAACCGCGGCGCACGTATTCCCGTGCGGCATCCAGAGGTGTCACAGCATCGCGGCCAGCCTGCGCCATCGTTTCCGACGATCCTCCGTTATCGCAACTGCGGGGGCGAAGTCAGGCTGACGGCTTTCGTGTGCTTCTGAATCAACCTGGCTCCGGGACCGGCAGGCGGCCGATCGTCGATGACATTCCCGGTCGCGATGGCGTCAAGCAGAACGCCAAGGCAGGCTCTTGCATGGGCCAGATGAGAGACGCCGCTCTCCGGGTCATCATCCTGGCCATCCAGCCATTGTGCCAAATGA
>CALJUK010001148.1 GCA_937975745.1 uncultured Planctomycetaceae bacterium
CGTTTCCACACCGTTGTGAATCGCCACGGCCTGGTCGCAGCCGATCAGCTTGCGTGACATTCGAAAAACACTGACCGACGCCGTCAAAAAAGCCCAGGCCCTGCGAGCCAAGCTGAAGCAGTCCTGATCGAATGCCAACGATCTCCCGAGCGAGTCTCGCTGCAGGAGGTAGTCGCCGCACCGACGGAATCGCCCGGCCGATCCAACCCGGGGCGATCAACACCAGTGATCAACCCTGTGAACAAAGTGAGAATCGCATGCCGACCAACGCGTCTCCCGTTCGCTGGGGAATTCTCGGAACCGCGCGGATTGCCCGCAAAGCGGCGACCGCCATTCGACTTGCCGAAGGGGCCGAGTTGACCGCCATCGCAAGTCGTGATGCCCGTCGCGCGGCCGATTGGGCCGCCGAACACGGGGCAGAGCGTTCCTACGGAAATTACCAGGCTCTGATCGACGATCCCGATATCGACGCCGTCTATCTTCCGCTTCCGCCCGCATTGCATGGCGTCTGGACGGCAGCTGCCGCCTCGGCCGGAAAGCATGTTCTTTCTGAAAAGCCGTTGGCTGTCGATACCACCATGGCCCGCGAGATGATCGATGTCTGCCGCCGTCACGGTGTGCAGCTGATGGAAGGGACGATGTGGTGGCATCATCCCCGCACCCCGATGATGGAACAACTCTTGCGGGACGGCAGTTTGGGACGGCTCCGCCGTGTCACGGCCGCATTCACATCGCAATGGGACAGTAACCTGCAGAAGAATCTGCGGATGGATCGCAGTTTGGGAGGGGGCTGCCTCCGGGATCTTGGCTGGTACTGTGTGGGGGGCGCGATCTGGGCATTCGACGATCTGCCGGAAGCGGTTTGGGCCACCGGACGTTACGTCAACGACGTCGAGACCAATCTGTCGGCATTGCTATGGTTCAGCAACGAACGTGTTGCAAGCTTCGATTGTGGTTTCGACGTCGGCCTGCGGAAGTGGCTCGAAGTGGCCGGTTCGGACGCGTCCATCGTGTGTGACGATTTCACCCGTCCCTGGATGCCCGAGTCGGCCCGATTCTGGGTGCACAATGCCGCTGGCCAGGTTGCCTGTCATCAGGCTCCGACGGCAGCCCAGGACGTGTTGATGTTCGAGCATTTCGGGCGATTGATCCACAGCAAGACGATCGAGGCGAAGTGGGCCGAAGGAGGACTCCGCGTGCAACACGTGATCGATGCACTCGACAGATCCGCCCGGAGTGGCCAGCCGGTGGACGTCCCGCCGCTCGACTTGCCGAAAGAGTGAGCTCCACACGGGCCCTGCCGGCTGAGAACGTGTCAAAGGTCGGCCAAACCGATTGTCAGTGAGAAGTCGGTATGGAAATTCGCGCGTTTTCTGAACAGATCCTGTCTTCGCCCAAGCTGGAGGACAAACTCCGACCACCAGCAGGCGAACTGACAGACGCGCACCCCGGACCGGTCTGGCGTCCGGAGTTTCCGGCACGGACTTCTGATTTGACGATGGCCGCCGGTCGTGCCGCTCCCGCGATGCCCTCACCGGGTGCTCTGTCGGAGCCGATCAAACGGGGCCGAGCGCATCACATCATGGCCAATCACGAGCTTCAGGCGGTCGAAGTAATGGCTTGGGTCTTGTGCGCGTTTCCTACGGCGGCTGGTGAATTTCGCAGGGGTTTGGTCCACATTATCCAGGACGAGCAGCGACACACACGCATGCACATCGAGCGGGCTCGATCGCTGGGGGTGGAATTCGGCGAGTTCGCCGTGAACGGCTACATCTGGAAGCAGACCGCGCGATACGACCGTCTGGAGGACTATCTGGCGGGACTGCCGCTGACGTTCGAAGGCCGCAATCTCGACCACACCATCGAGTTTGAACGGTATTTCGCCGGCGCAGGAGACCCCAAGAGCGCAGCCATCATGCGCGCCATCCATCGAGACGAGATCGAGCACGTTCGCTTCGGGATCGAATGGCTTCGCCGACTGATTCCCGCGGGACAATCCGACTGGGACGCCTATGTCAACCATTTGCATTGGCCGTTGCACCCGGCCAAGGCTGTCGGCGACGACTTCCAACGGGAATCCCGCCTGGCGGCTGGTCTGACGCCCGAGTTTCTCGACCGATTGCAGCAATCGGCTGCCAACCACGATCCGTCGAGCCCCCGACCCGGGGTGTGACGGTTGGTACTGCTCTCCGCAGTACTATCTACCTGCAGTACTAGCGCAGTTCGCCTGCTTCGGTCGCATCCGCCACACCGCCCCACAAGGGACGCGACTCGATCCGGATGAAATAACGCCGACTCTCGCCCGTTGACAGGATATACAAGTCGCGGGGAGGCAACTCAAACTGGTGTCCCAATTGAAGCAGTTCGTCCGCGGTCACCTCCAGGATGTGGCTATCCCCTTCACTGGAGGCGATCAGATACAGACCGGGTGTGAGATCGGACGGGAGCAAACCCACTTCACCGTCCGGTCGCACGCCAACCCTGGGGAGAGTCAAACCAACCACGGCTCGACGATCCGCGGCATCGGGCCACGCGTGCTGGTCGGGGTGCGGCTGCTCGAATCGGCTGACGGGGGAAGCTGCAGTCGCTGAGTACTGGGGAGGCCGGTCACCCGACCAAGCGGCCACGAAGAAGCTCGTGGCCAGGCAGAGGAGCGTCAAGCGGCTGCCAATCAATTTGACGTCGACCATCGGACTTCTATCACTCTCTCTGAGACAAGGCGACCAGGGTGCCTGACTCTTGTTGCGTCAAACTCTCGGTGGTGGGGCGTGCAAGCCGATCTCAGCGTCCAACAAGCTCAGCGGCCAACAAACCAAAAAACTCTGGATTGCCTCCAGAATCCCCGTCCGGGAAAAGCAATCTGGGAACGCAACCCGTTCCGAATTTAGCCCTTACGCCACGTTCGCATCGAAGACAGCGTTCGCTCAGCCGGAGAATCGGAGAGTGACCGTTCGTGTTATGGCCACAGCAACCTTTCACCCGCTTCACGCAGCAGACGTCATCGAATGCGAATCCGTCCCGCGAGGTTTCTATCGGCACATTATCAAATGGGTCTTCTACACAATATTGGAAACATGGGTCATATAAATCATTGCTTGCCGATTGTGACGCTCGTGCACGGATGGAAGGTCGACACACGTTGTCACCAGAGGACTTAGGGCGATCACAGGTGCAAGGATCAGCAGAGTTTCGATCTCTGGGGAGCTAAACGATTCGTTTTCTCGAACTGCCGGACGAGAAACCGGCTTCACGAAGCCTGCTACGAATGGGTCCGACACTTCCGATTTGCGCATTGAACGTTATGCTATTTGGAAGTTCATCATTGTTTTGCAGCCCCTATCACACGTCCCCATTGCCGCTGCCCCCCACCTGTTACTGAGTTCTGTCCGAGACGACGCTATGCCTCCGACGCTGGAAATTGTCCCGGTGACGCGCCCGATCCGAGGGACCGTCCGGACTCCCGGGTCCAAGAGTCTGACCAACCGCGCACTGATCGTGGCGGCATTGGCTGACGGGACGTCAACCCTGCGTGGGGCACTCGATAGCCAGGACACGCAGGTCATGATCGACAGTCTGCGTCGGTTGGGAATTGGCGTCGAACACGACCCACAGGAATGTACGATTACAGTGCAGGGTTCCGGTGGTGGGCCCGCAATCGACAAGGCCGAACTCTGGCTGGAAAACAGCGGAACAAGCATTCGCTTTCTGACGGCATTGTGTGCGCTGGGGCACGGGACGTACCGGCTTGACGGCAATGCTCGGATGCAAAAGCGACCAATCGGGGATCTTGTTCGGGCGCTCCAGCAACTGGGCTCGAACGTCGAATGCGAACAGCAGACAGATTGCCCTCCGGTCACGGTGAACGCCCAGGGGCTCCCGGGCGGCCGCACGGACGTCTCTGGCGGTCTCTCCAGCCAATTCCTGTGGGCGTTAATGATGGAGGGTCCTGCAGCGCAGACGACGGG
>CALJUK010001149.1 GCA_937975745.1 uncultured Planctomycetaceae bacterium
GGAGCTCGTCCGATTCGCCAGCCAGGTCGAAGACCTTCATGAAGTCGGGGCCGGACAGACGGAGCGCCTCGCTGACGACCGCGTCGTAATTCTCGACCAGAGCGTTTTCCCGTTTGCGGCCCAGGTAGCCGCGACGGAGTTCGCCCAGCAAGTGCTCTCGGCGGGTCTGGCGATCGGAGTCGATATGCGGCGGGCGGGACAGGCCGGCCGGACCCTGGGAAGTATCGGTCAGGTAAACGTACCCCGCCTTGGCTCCCAGGAAGCCAGGGCCGCGGGTGACATTGGGGTAACCAATCAACACGTAGGCCGGGGCCGAGTCACTGGCAGCACCGCGTTGATGGGCGACAAGCGAACCGATGGACGGGTAGGTGATTGTCCCGCTGGTCGAGCGGCCGGTGTGCATCCGATTGGTGGCGGCGGCGTGCTCGTCGATGACATCGTGATGAACCGATCGGACCAGATTGAACCGGTCGAGGATGTCGGCACACTTTGGCAGGTGTTCGCAGACCTGGACACCTTCGATGGCCGTATCGATGGCCGGATAATACGAACCGGGCTTCTTCGCTTTCTGCTTGGCATCTCCCAACATCTTGGGATCCCAGGTATCGATATGGCAGGAACCGCCCCCCAGCCAGACCATGATGCAATGCTCGGCCTTCCCGACCGGCACCGGACGTTTGGCCGGATCGTCGATCTTTTGCGGTCGGTTCTTCACCTCGGGAGAGGTTTCCGCTGCGGGCGACATGCCTGTCAGGGCCGCGTAGCCAACTCCGCCAGCTGTGGCCTGCTAGACATTCCCTCCAGCCGCGGCATGCAAGAACATCCTTAAGCCCCTCCAACATGCAGTGGCGGTCGAGTCTCTGCGTTGTTCTCGTTCGCTTTGTGGGCTGGTTCGCTCTGTGGTCTCGTTCGGTCGCGTTCCGTCCTGATCTGGAACGAAAATATCAGGGGACGAAAACAAACTCGGGAGAATTCAATATGGACCAGAGCATGTCTTCCAGCCGTTCCCGCCAATCCGATTCCAGCCGGCGTGTCGGCGGGTCACCTTTCTTGACGGCTTCGGCCAGTTCGACCTTGATCTCGTTGGCCCGGGGGCTCAAATGGTTCGACCACCCGACGCGTCCTCGCAACCTGTCGCGTTCGGCGTTCGTCTGAAGTTCCGCCTGCTGACGGCGATGGGAAAAGCCTTCGCTCAACAAGGTGGTGAACAACTCTTTTTCGTCAGGTTGCGGTGGCCGCGTTAACAGTCGTTTGAAGGCCTGCTCGACCAGTTCATCGGGGGACTTGGTATCGAGGGCCAACTCCGTGAAACCATTCCGATCGGAAGCGGTCGCAATGCGGGTCGCCAGCGTTCCATTCTCCAGGATGGCCGGCTGCAAAATGGTAGCTTCCTGTTCCCGATACGAAATCGGATTCTGGCGGGTGCTCGGCCAGCCGAATGTCTCGAGTGTCGTCACGAACGGCTCGATAAACGGCAGGGACAGGCTTGGCCGGTCGCGCTCGTTCGACATCGAGGCAAACTGCCAGGCTCGTTGCGGCTCGCCCAGATTGAGTGAACTGCGATAGGCGCGGGCCGAATCGATATCGATATTCATCGGGCCGGCGTCAAACTCCATCTGCGAGGCCGTAAACATCGAGTCGACAATCTGCTCGGCCGTCATCCGCCGTTGCAGTGGACCGGCGAAGAGATACGTTTCGCCGACGTGGATGTCATCTCGCGAGCCCGAAGTCTGGCGTTGGTAGACGTCCGAATTGAGAATCAGCCGGGCGATATGCTTCAGGTCGTAGCCGGACAGGACCAGTTCCCGCGACAGCCAGGCGAGTAATTCGGGATGCGACGGCTGGGCGTGTTCCCAATCGTCGACCGGTTCGGTGATGCCGTAGCCCAGCAGACGTTGCCACATTCGGTTGACGACCACTTGTGCAAACCGCGTGTTGTTGGGGCTGGTGACTGTGGCGGCCAGCAGTTCCCGCGTGTCCTTGGCGTTGCGGAGTACTCCCGCCGGAATGCCGCCTTCGACATCGATGAGGTTGTCGAATGGCCACTCCGGCGCGACAGGCTCGCCCGGTTTGAGGCTGACGGTGACGATCATCCGCGCCAGATCTTCCGGTGATGCCGGGATAGTGCTCGTTCCCGGGACCGACTGGCTGGACCGGTTCAGCATCGCCGCCAGGCTGAAGAGATCGCGTTGTAACAAATCGTGGAACGGGGCGTCGTGGCAGCGGGCGCACTTCAATTCAACACCCAGAAAGGCCTGAGCGATGACGTGGGCTTTGGCCGCCATCGGAGCATCGTTTTGAGTGGCGAGCGAGAACCCACCGGGGCCACCAAAGTAAACGCTTCCCTCCATCATGATCAATTCGGTGGCGAACCGATCGATCGGCTTGTTGTCCAGAAGCGATTCGTAAATCCACCAGCGAAATGGTCCCGTGTTATTCAGCGTCGGATTGACAATGTTGGGATTCTCGGCCAGCACGTCTTGCCAGTAGGAGACCCAATGGTCGGCCCAGCCGGGACTCTCCAGCAACCGCTCGATCACGCGAGAGCGACGTCCCGGTGCGGTGTCCTTTTCGAACTCGGCAATCTCTACAGGTGTCGGAATCGTTCCCGTCACATCGAGTGTGACACGCCGTAAAAAGGACCAGTCGGAAATCTCCGGGCTGGCCGACAGCTTCGCGGCCGCCAGTTTCGCATTGATAAAATGGTCGACCTCGTTGCGGGCCGGATATCCGTCGATCGCGGCAGGGACTTCCACTGCCGGCCGGGTCTGAACGGCTTGTCGGGCGATCTTGTGTCGCTTGTTCCAGTAGGCGAGTTCATCCTGGGAAGCCGCCAGCCGACGAGCCTGATCTCGGCGAACCTTCTCTTCGCGCCGGAAGTAGGAATACTGGTCCCAGTTCGCCGCGGTGAAGGGAATTGTTTCGGTCGGACTGAGCAGGGCTAGATCGCCTCCAACGGGACCAATGGCCGCCAGCGAGTCTCCCGGCTCGGGTCGGCGACCCTGACCGCCGACGATCACTTCGAAGTCGATACGATGTAATTTTCCGTCGCCGGTCCACTTCACCAGTTTCTCCGAGTCTCCACGTTCCAGCCGGGGCAGAGAGGCGATCGGCGCTTCATAGAACGGGTCGACAACACCATGTGCCGAGCCGGCAATGTGGTGGAAATCGGACTGGGCAACGAGCTGGCCGGCAATGAACAGTCGCGAGCCACTGCGGGCACGGACCAGAATGTTCAACTCTTCCTCGGGAAGCTGAACGATGCTGCTGGCCCGCAGCAGGAACGGATTGCTACGGTCGACTTTGATTCCCTGTGAGTTGTACGCCTGGGGAATAAATGAAAAGTCAACGTTGGACTCGGTGTAGGTTTCTGATGGCGGGAGATCGGAGGGGAAGGCCCAGGACTTTTTGTCCGGAATGTTTTCCACCACTTCCACCCGAACCGAATCGCGCGGTGGAGCCGATTCGGCGAGCGATGGTGCCGGGGCGACCCTCGGTAACCGGCGGGTGAACCGTTTGGCCGGCAATGCCTTGACGTAGCTTGCGATTTCGTCGATCCCGCCGATGAAGCTGGCGCCGCGGATTCCTCCAAGCGTTGTGCCGATCCAGATCTCGTCGTTGTCGACGACCGGAGATTTTCCAGCCGTTCCCCCCATGTCCCATGTTCCGCGTGTCTCGACTCCATCCAGGTAACCGCGGGCTGAATCCGGTTCGCCGAACGTGTACGTCACGGCGACATGATGCCACTTTCCGTCGCTAGAGTTCAGGCCCTCGTCCGAGTTCCAGCGGTGATACTGCGCTTTGTCGGGCGAATCGCCTGTGGTGTCGCGATAGAGAAAACTCAGCCGCGCCGTTCCTCCAATTCCGCGAAGACGAAATGCCCAGTTCTGGTTCTCCCGCGGAAATCCTGCATTGCCGGTTCGTCCTTTGCCAATGAGATACATATGCCGGCCGTCGGTGACACGCCCCGGTTGAATCCAGGCTTCGATGGTGATCTGGTCACCCGCGTGGAAATCGAAGGGACTATTGTCCCCCGGGTCGGCAATGCGCAGTGACGCACCGTCTCCTGTGAAGCCGATGGCCCGGTTGCTCTCGCTAAACAATCCCATAGCGGAGGCGCCGGGACCGGCGAGGTTGCGATCGACCTTTCCCTTGGTCTGTGTCGCGAACGGGGTCTTCTCGCCAGCCGGTCCGACCGAACTGTGAAAGTCTCCTGTCGTCTCTTCGAATCGCCAATAGGCGACCGGTTCATCCGCCAGGATCAATCGACCATATGCGGAATTGACCTCCTCCACGGCAACCGACTCGAACGAGTCGTTCTGTGTGGAGTCGTCTTGTGCAGCGGCGTTGGCAGGGGCCGCAGGCTGTGTGGTGTCACCTGCGGCGAGAAGTCGGCCGGCAGCGACCACGCCGTAGGACAACAGCAGACAACCGGCGAGCAGCAATCCGCGCGGCGAACGAGGGGTTTGTTGCCGTTGGGAAAAATTCGATGAACTGTCGAGCTGCATCCTCTCGGAACTCCGGTACTACGAGTTGATCGACAAGAAGGGCTCGCCCGAAGTGGGGCGGAAATTCTCGTGGAACAAGGGGGGACGGTACAGTTACCCGGGGAACCAGCGGGTCCATTGCCCCCGATGTCGGTGGCCACGACGTCCATGATACCGTGAACAACGGCCGATGAGGGGGGGACGGCACCAGACGTCTTGGCGGGATTCACTTCGCAGCGTGCTGCGCTGGTCACTGACGCTGAGGTCGTCTCTTCACGTATTGATCAGGTGGAACTCAAGACTCGAGTCTATCGCCCGGAATGCCGCGTTTCAAGGTGCGGTCCGTTGTGGGTGTTGTAACTGCTTATGTTGTGGTTGGTTAGGGTGTCGCATGTGGTTTCGTCTGACGAGCGTTCGCCCCCCCGAACTGGTCATCGCGCCTATTGACTCACAGAGGCACGTTCGGCCTGCTTCAACGTCGTCATGTATTCCACCACGTCGATGAGCTCGTCCCCCGTCATGACTTTCTGGAGATCAGCCGGCATCAGTGAGACATCTTGCTTGACGATCTCTTCGATCTCGCTTCTGGGGAACGTCTTCGCGATGGCGTCGGCCCCCTTGATCGTGATCGATTCTGGCGACTGACTTGTCATGATTCCGCTCACCTGATTACCCGAGGCGAGCAGTACCACGTAAGTCTCGTAGTTGTGGCTGATGCCGGCGCTCGGGAACAGGATCGATTGCAACATTGCCTCGCGGCTGAGTTTCTTACCGATCTCGGAGAGATTCGGTCCGACCTCTTTCCCCAGTCCATTCACCACATGACACTTCGCGCATGTCCCTGTGGTGTTGAACAGCAGACGACCGCGGTCGACGTTTCCTCGGCGGCTGACCAGTTCGGACAACGGTGGGAGGGGTTTGTTATTGCGCGAAGCCGGCAGCGGGAAGAACTTGCCCGCCTGTTGCTTCACGTCGGCCCAGGAGGCTGAATGCAAGACGGCCGCGACAGCCGGCTGAACTCGGACGTCGAGTTGGCCCTGCTCAGCCGACTTCAATAATTCGAGGGCGCCATTGCGTGTCTT
>CALJUK010001150.1 GCA_937975745.1 uncultured Planctomycetaceae bacterium
TCAGGCTTTTCATGTAGGCGACGGGGTCTTTGCGATCGCGCAGGCGCGGGTCGCAGTACTCCCATTCGCGACCACACTGCGAACAGAAGCGGAATTCGCGCTCCGGGGCCGTTACTTCGGTCTCGCTGCAGACGGCACAGCGATGGAACGCTGTGCGTGGCTTCCGCCGCATCCCGACGGTTTGGCGTTCCATTCGTCTGCGACCTCGGACCGCCATCCCGACGACTTCGCCGCCGAAGAACATCAGAAAGTTCAGGACCGACGCGGAGATTAAGACGGCGTTCAGCAGGCTGCCCGTGGCAACGGAGTACAGCATGCCGGCCCAGGTGATCCAGGCGAGCCACTTCACCCGGACGGGAAGGATGAAGAACAGCAGGATTTCGAATTCGGGAAACAGCCAGGCAAATGCCAGGAAAACCGATGCCCCAATGTAGCCGTTGCTGGCAATCGGAGCCGACGGAATCAACAGGGCTGTTGCGACTGTCGAAAGATAGGCGATGAGCAGATACAGGTTAAACCGGAAGTCTCCCCACGTGGCCTCAAGCGCTGAACCCATCAGATAGAAGATGTAAATCGCAAATGCCGTCAGCAGGCCCGTTCCCGGTGGAATAAAGGGAAACAGCACCAACCGCCAGAGTTCGCCCCGCAGGACATGTTCACCGACGAGCGTCCACCCGGTGATCGCGTCCGGATTGGCGTGATACGTGAAGAATCCTGCCACCTGACCCGCGACAATCAGAGCCGTCAATCGTGGAACTGCAAACCGACCGAATCGTCGTTCCATCCATCCAACAACATTCATCGTTACGCTGCTTTCTCTATTCGATCGAGTCGATTCGTTAATTTGGCGGGCTTCCATCCAATCCGTTGCCGACCTCGCGTCAGAAACTCGGAGACATTCTCAGAGAACCCACAGTCCCTTCCGTGTGTCTTACGGGATGCGGCCGATGGATCCAACCTTGGCTCGAAGTTGTCCGCTTCGCCTCCGTTTTGTCACCGACTGCCTGATAGAAGAGCCGGAATGGCCAACTGTCGCGGCTCCCTTGCCGAACTGACAATCCAGTTAAAACTCTTTGTAGTAAGAAGTTAGGTCGGAAGGCGCGGGGACGGCATACACGGCATGACGTTTGCTGGTAACAATGGGGCAGAACCATACCGGCCGGCTGGACCCGGTCAGGACTGGTTCCATAGCCCCGTTATGGGAGACGCTCGAAATGACAACTCTGTCGCTTAAGGCAATTCGACGACATATTGCGGCCGCCCAGGGCTACCTGGAGCTGGATATGCCCACCCACGCATTGGCTGAACTCGAATTGATCGGTCAGACGGAATGCTACCGTGCCGCACGCAGTTTCCTGGAAGGCGAAGCGCAGCGGGTGCTTGGCCATTATGAATTGGCCGTCAAGCCGCTACGACGCGCGACCGAATTGCTTCCGATTGACCACATCTTCGCTCAGCAGGCGTGGATCTCGCTGAGCGAGTGCTTCCGAGAAACCGGCCAGACGGAGTTGGCCCAGGTGGCGGAACTCGCTGCCCAGGCTGTCGATGAGCTGAATCCGCGTCAAGCTGCGCAGGCGGCGGCTGAAGATACGCCTCCAGCTTGGATTCCCAATCAGCCCCGCTTTCGAGACTGAATCGTTTGATGGAGTGACCTCATATTGATGCAATGTGATGTCAAAACGACTCGATTTGTCTGGGCAAAACGACGACGATCTCAGTAGGCCTTCGCAAAGATCGCCCGAGTTTTCGTTGGCTTTCCCGTAAACAGGCAGGTCCCCGGTGTCGGTTCCTCGTCGAAGGGAATACACCGCGGTGTGACCTTCAGATCCTTGAGCTTCTCCTGCATCTCCGGTTCGTCGACGCAGTGGCAGGCCGCGAATCCGCCGTGCAGCTGGCCGACGACGTGATGCCCCGGACTGAACAGGGGCGAGCCGGATGATCCGCCCTCGGTGGTGCCGATGTCCCAGTCAATGACGCGGATATGCGTGCTGTCGCCGGGAACGCTGGTGCCCAGGTACGAGGTGATCTGCGTCGCGTCGTTCTCGAAGCTGATGCGCTTCTCGTCGGTGCTGGGGTGATGAATGCAGACCGCGCTGGCGGTCGCCGCGTTCGACCGATC
>CALJUK010001151.1 GCA_937975745.1 uncultured Planctomycetaceae bacterium
CTGGATGGCAGCCTCGCCACTCCCGAGCCGCTCCGTCTCGGTCGCCGCGATCCTGGCCTGGGTTGTTACGGCCAACTCGATGAGTTGCGAATCCTGCAACAACGGACCACTGCTGAATCGGTCCAAGACTGGTACTGGAACCAGCGGATCACCGGCATCCTGTCACACCCTGTCGATCAGAGGACCGCCGGCGATACAGAAACCCTCCTGGAATTCTATCTTTCGGATCGGGGCCAGGATTGGTTCACCGCTCCGATGGCGGCACGATTCGACCTGGCCACGGCAAGAAAGGCACGGCAGCAGACCGAGGCCGCCAAGCAAGCAGAAAAACAGCTGCGCGATTCGATTCCGACAGTTCTGGTGATGCGGGAACTGGACGAGCCTCGGCAGACGCATGTGCTGGAACGGGGACAGTACGACAAGCCGACCGACCCGGTCGCTCCGGGTGTCCCAACCGCGATTGCTCCCTGGCCAGTGGGAGAACCATTCAATCGACTCGGTTTTGCCCGCTGGCTGGTTGCGCCCGAGAATCCACTGACTCCGCGGGTTGCCGTCAATCGCTTCTGGCGACATTGCTTCGGCGAAGGACTGGTGCGAACAGCCGACGACTTCGGTACTCAGGGAGAGATGCCGACCCATCCCGAGTTGCTCGACTGGCTGGCAGTCACATTCCGAGAAGGCGGCTGGGACGTCAAGCAGTTGATCCGATTGATTGTAACGTCGCGGACTTATCGGCAGCGATCGGAATTCAAAACGAAGGACGGTGAGCTTTTCGATCCACAGAACCGTCTGCTCGCCCGCGGCCCCAGTCGTCGACTGTCGGCCGAGATGCTCCGCGATCAGGCCTTGTCTGTCTCCGGTCTTCTTGTCGACCGCATCGGCGGTCCGAGTGTGAAGCCATATCAACCGTCCGGACTTTGGGAAGCGGTTTCCTACAACAGCGAAGAGACGTACGTCCCTTCGACCGGCGAGGGACTATGGCGTCGAAGTCTTTACACCTACGTAAAACGGCAGGCTCCCCCGCCCTGGCTGCTGACTTTTGACGGACCGACGAGAGAGAAATGCACGATCCGCCGTGCCGCCACCAACACACCCCTGCAGGCGCTTGTGCTGCTCAATGACGACACATTCGTCGAGGCCTCCCGCGCATTGGCAGACCAGATTCTGAATGTCTATGCCGCCCGCGATGAGCGTCTTCAACGACTTTGGCGGACAGTGCTTACTCGAAATGCCGACACGGACGAAATGGGACTGCTTCGAGACTTGCTAACACGCCAACGGGAACAATTTGCAGCCGATCCAGAAGCGGCCCGGGAACTCGTGTCCGTCGGCGCCAGCACGTACGACCCACACCACGATCCGGCGGAACTGGCCGCCTGGACGGTCGTCGCACAAACGATTCTCAACCTGGACGAGGCGATCACCAAACGATGACTTCCCCACGTGACATTTCGCGATCCTTCCGGGCTTTGTACCGCCGCCAGTTCTTGCAGCAGGCCGGTCTCAGCGTGGGTGGAATGGCGTTGTCGACGTTGGCGGGGCAGGCCAACGCCGGCGAAACACACTTCGTCCCCAAAGCCAAACGGATCATCTACCTGTTCATGCACGGCGGACCGTCGCAACTCGATCTGCTCGATTACAAACCCGAGCTGCGCAAACAACACGGCCAAGAACTTCCTGCCTCGATCCGCGGCGAGCAGCGGTTGACGGGGATGACCAGCGGACAGAAGTCCTTGCCAATCACGGCGTCGCTCTTCAATTTTCGGCAACACGGTGAAAGTGGAACATGGGTCAGCGAACTACTCCCTCAGATGGGAACCATCGTAGATGACATCTGTTTTGTACGATCAATGCACACGGAAGCCATCAATCACGACCCGGCTGTCACCTACCTGCAAACCGGACATCAACAACCCGGGCGACCAAGTTTCGGTTCCTGGTTGAGTTACGGCCTGGGGACCGAGAACAACAGCCTTCCGGCGTTCGTCGTGATGTTGTCCGACGGAAGCGCCGCCCGGCCGGCGGACCCGTTGTACGCCAGGTTGTGGGGGTCGGGTTTTCTTCCGTCAAATCACCAGGGGGTGGCGCTCCGGAGTCAGGGAGATCCCGTGTTGTATCTCTCTAATCCCAATGGACTCGATCGAACAGCCCGCCGCGAGCAATTGGACGCGCTTGCCGCTCTCAACAGCAAGCAATTCGGCCGCGAGTTGGATCCGGAAATCTCGACACGAATTACTCAGTACGAAATGGCCTTTCGCATGCAGGCATCCGTGCCAGAGTTGACCAGCATGGTCGGCGAAACCAAGGCAACATTTGAGGCTTACGGACCAGAATCGCGACAGCCCGGAACGTTTGCAGCCAACTGCCTGCTGGCCCGCCGCATGGCGGAACGGGGCGTCCGGTTCATTCAGCTTTATCACCGGGGCTGGGACCAGCACTATAACCTCCCCAGCGATCTTCGACTGCAATGTCGCGATGTCGATCAACCGGCGGCGGCACTGATTCGCGATTTAAAACAACGGGGCCTGCTTGACGAGACGCTGGTCATCTGGGGTGGTGAGTTCGGCAGGACCACCTACAGCCAGGGAAAACTGGAACCGACCAACTACGGCCGCGATCACCATGGCGGGTGTTTCACAATGTGGCTGGCCGGTGGTGGAATCAAACCGGGAGTCGTCCACGGCGAAACGGACGATTTTTGCTACAATGTCATCCGCGATCCGGTCCATGTGCACGACCTCAATGCCACTCTATTGCATCAGCTCGGCCTGGACCACGAGAGACTGACGTACCGCTTCCAAGGCAGGAACTACCGTCTGACCGATGTGCATGGTCACGTCGTGCAGGAGCTACTCGCCTGAAACCCACCTCGTCATTGACTCCCCAAGTCGATGACCTGCCATCAACAACATCGAGGATTCGGAT
Source organism: uncultured Planctomycetaceae bacterium (assembly GCA_937975745.1). GTDB lineage: Bacteria > Planctomycetota > Planctomycetia > Planctomycetales > Planctomycetaceae > CALJUK01. The sequence goes on from CALJUK010001151.1 coordinate 2,926, forward strand.
GCGTCTTTGTCTGACGTTTGCCTTCGTGATATTTCTGCTGAGCTACGGTCACATCGCGACCACGTTCGCCGACGACAAATGGCCTGCACTGCCCGAACGGAATGCAAGCGTGGAACTTCCCACGCAAGAATGGCCCCTAAGGCCCGGTCCCCGCCAAATTCGAGTGCTGGTGCACTATCCCCAGGGAAAGCTGGCGAACGTCACTGCCGAGACAGGCATCATGCTGTCGCTACATAATTGGGGCGGAACAGACTGCGCTGGGACAGCTAATCCAACGACTCTGGCCGAGCGGCTGAATGTCGTAGCGGTCTGTGTGAACTACCTGCAGAGCGGGCCGAAGGATTCGATTGAGGGTCCTGAGCCCTACGACTTTGGCTACCTGCAGGCTCTGGATGCGCTCCGCGCGCTCTACTGGATGGACGCCAGCTTGAAAGACCAGCAGATCACATTCGCTAACGATCGACTCTTCGCAACGGGTGGATCGGGCGGAGGGAATGTCACCCTGATGGCCTGCAAACTGGCTCCTCACACGTTCACTGCTGTCGTGGACATGTGCGGCATGAAGAAGCTGAGCGACGACATCGCGTTCAACATTCCGGGCGGAAGCGGTCTCGATGCCCGCTTTCGCCGCGAACCCGACCATCCGTATTTTCTCTCTCGAGATCACCAGGAGTTGCGCTGGCTCGGCAATCCGGACCATCTCGCATTGATGGTCGACTATCACTCGCCAACGCGGATCGTGTCGGTCCATGGAGCCGAAGACCAGACCTGTCCGTTCCCAGATGCTCTGGAGTTCGCAG
>CALJUK010001152.1 GCA_937975745.1 uncultured Planctomycetaceae bacterium
ATCGGCAAAGGCGGCCGGAGGAACCTCGCCCAGCAGAAACTTGGGCGACATTTTGATCTTCTCAGACGGATCGTTCTGATCTGTCATGTAGTAATTGCCGCTGGAAAAAAACGCAGCCAGTTCGTGAAACTGCTCACGTTTCCAGCTGTCGAACGGATGGTCATGGCATTCGGCGCAGTTGATACTGATCCCCATGAAGATCCGTGCCGTCTGCGAGGCCAGTTCCTCGGGCTTGCGGTCACAGGCCAAAACAAAGTTGTTCTGGCCCGTCTTCTGCCCCCACTGGTTCTTGTTGTCGCGTTCGTCCTTGTTGTAAGTCGGACTGGCCGAAACCAGCTGCGCGACGATATTGTCCCAGCGGACATTGTTCTTGAACTCGTTGGCCAGCCAGTCTTCCAATGCCTGCGGGTTGACATTCCCCCCAGCCGCAGGGGAGTCCCAGAAGATGACCTCGCGCCAGTACCGAGCCCACTTGCGAGAATATTCGTCTGTCTCCAGCAGGTAGTCGATCAGGTCCGACCGCTTCCCGCGGCTGGGGTTTTCGACGAACTTACGAACCTGATCGGCGGTGGGAGGAACCCCCGTCAGGTCGAGAAACGCCCGGCGGACAAATCGTTCATCGTCAATGATTCCCGTGTAGGCCGACGACGACAGCCCGATCTTGATCTGCAGTTGCTTGTCGAGATCGCTCGATGTGAAGCTGATGTTTCCTGCGACGCGCCGGGTTGGCATGTTCAACCGGATGTACTCCAGGAACTGCATCTTCTCTTCAGGAGTCTTCAGCGGCGGAAGCTTCGGCTTGTTCTTTTGAGCGGCGGCGTGAGTGCACGACGTGACAACAATCCCGGCAGCCAGAAAAAGAGCTGCCAGTGATCGCAGCGACAACAACTCAGTGCGAGGAAACATGAACTCCACCTCTCACGTGGAATTGGGGTGACCGCATACCCGAGAGCGCGGACACTCTGAAACGGACATCCGGCATCCGGAAATCGACGACCAAAGGGGATTGGTCCACCTGGATCTTGGCGAGGCCCTATTCGGCCGAACGGCCACGACCCCAACGGGTCTCTGAACTTTGACGAAAAGACAGCCAGGAATTCAAACGGAATCTGCGGCAAATCGCTGTGGTGCAAGGATTTGCAGATTGGCTCCGAACTTGGTTGATCAGAGGGTTCCGCTACGAATTCATGGACCAGCCATCGGGAAGAATTGTGTGTTTGGGGACCACGACAATTCCGTCACGCACGACAATCTGCCCCATGCCGGGCTGCGTTCCGACGCTGTCGACGTCCATATCAGATTTGGGGGCATCGCTCCGCAGGATGCGGACATTGCGGCCAATGCTGCAGTTCTTGTCGACAATGGCTCCTTCGATGACCGTCCCCTCGCCGACACCCAGCCGAGGTTCTTCGCTCGCCTTGGCTTTGTCGTCGTAATAGTCGGCTCCCATCAGAATGGAATTGCGGATGACGGCGTTTTTCCCGACTCGGCATCTCAAACCGACGATGCTGTCCTCGATGATGGCTCCCGACTCGATAATGCTACCATCCCGAATCGGCGGTCGGCGAATGGTGGCTTCTTCGACTCGCGTCGGCGGAAGAAAACGAGCCCGGGTGTAAATCGGCGCGTCGGGGCTTCCCAGATCGAACGGGGGGTTGGCGTGAGTCAGAGCCAGATTGGCTTCGTAGAACGAACCAATCGTCCCGATGTCTTCCCAGTACCCGTCGAACAAATGCACGTGAACCTTGTGCGTACGGATCGACATGGGGAAGACTTCCTTGCCGAAGTCGTGATAGTCCGACTTCGATAACAAGTCGACCAGAATGTCGCGATTGAACAGATAGATGCCCATGCTGGCGAGACAGTCTCGTCCCTGGCTCGCGATCCCCTGGGCATCGATCCAGGCCGGATCGGTCCGGACAAGGTCGAATTCCTCATCCGTCGTTGGCTTCTCCAGAAAACCGACGACGCGTCCCTGATTGTTCAACCGCATAATCCCGAAGCCCGACGCCTCCGAGCGGGACTTGGGAACACCGGCAATGGTGACATCCGCGCCCGCCTCGCGGTGCGACCGCAGCATTTTCTCAAAGTCCATGTGATACAACTGATCGCCCGAGAGAATTAGGACGTAGTCGATGTCACGCTGTTGCAGATAACGGAGATTCTTGCGGACCGCGTCGGCCGTTCCCTGATACCAGTCTGTCCCTTCAACAGTCTGCTGCGCGGCCAGAATCTCCACAAACCCACCGTCAAACTGGTCGAACGAGTAGGTCTGCCGAATGTGCCGATGCAAACTGACGGAGTTGAACTGCGTCAGCAGATAGATCCGGTTCAGTCCGCTTGTCAGACAATTGGAAATCGGAATGTCGATCAGGCGGTACTTGGCTGCCAGCGGAACGGCCGGCTTCGAACGGTACTGAGTCAGTGGGTACAGGCGGGTCCCTTTGCCACCACCCAAAATCAGGCTAATCATGTTGCGCATAGTCGGGGCTACTCGTCGGAACGGTTGATTGGAATGCACGCCGCCTGGATTGCAGTGCGGACAATAGAAGGGTTGTGTATGTGGTCGAGATTCTACCAGCAGATTGGGGCGCGCAGCCAGAGGCCAGGGCGGACTGACAGCATCTTTTTCGAACGGACAGTTTCTCAGCCGGAACTGGCTTGATTTGAGGGCTGAATTATGCCGGTAAGTGGCGTATGCTGGGCAGTCTTTGTCCGCATTGCGGGGGGGGCGAGCGTTGGGAACGGCGGGGATCAACCCCGCCGCTCAGAATCGGGCAGATGACGCCGCCAGAAGCCGCTCTTTGAAGGCGCAGCGCGCTTTAGACGATGATTAAGAGAGGCCGCATCAGGCTGGAGGCGGGGATGGCCGAAGAAATGTTCGACGGGGTTGATGGGTTCGATCGTGTGGGCGAGCAACTTCCCCGGTCGGT
>CALJUK010001153.1 GCA_937975745.1 uncultured Planctomycetaceae bacterium
AGGCCTTGCTATTCGAAAAGTTCGAAAAGGTCGTTGACGAGTTGGACCTGCTGGCCGCACGGCAGCAGACAGTCATCGACGAGATTGCTCGGCTGGAGCAAATCCGCCTGAAAGACGGCCGTTGGAATCGTAGCCAGCTCAAGTCGCTTCGGGACATCAGTCAGGTCGAATTGCAACTGGCCGAGGAGACGGATCGGGTCGCCGAGCAACTGTCGATTGCCGAAGTGTTTGCGTTGACAGTCGGTGAAGCCGCCCGGCTGGGACGGCAGGTTGCCGAGTTGCTCGAACGTCGGCAGACCGATCGGACAGCACAATCGCGGGGGCGTGAGATGAAGACACATCTCCTCGCGGCCGTCGCGGCGCTCAAATATCAGCAAGATCCCGAGCAGCAGTCGCAGAAGCCCGCGAACACCCCGGGACAACAACAACCGCAAGGACAGCGGCCCGGGGATGTCATCCCACCTTTGGCCCAGATCTCTCTGATGCGGTCAATGCAGTTGCAGTTGATCCGTCGGACTGAAGAGTTGGAACGGCAGGGGGGGCAATCGAACGTTGGCCAGGACCGGCTGGCGGGGGAGCGGCGGGAAATCGCCGTGCTGCAGCAGCGACTTGCGGCCGCGGTTTCGAAACTGCTCGAAGGAGGCCAGCCTCAGAGCATGCCCGAAGAAACGCCTCAAACGCCCTCCAAGCAGGAGCTACCTGCCGGAAAGGACCCGACATGATCGGTCGGCTTGGTGACGTTGGCTGGAGCCTGTTGGTTCTGTTGGCGATTAGCAGTGTTGCCGGGATGCCGGCGGAGGCGATTTCTGCGCCTGAGGAGACACCGGCGACGGGGCTTCCAACGGCGGAGGTCGCTCCCGGTGACGGACCGGCGGTCACCGAAGAAGTGAAGAAAGCCGACGAACCCTCATTTCCAGGGCAGGGTCCAGCCGCCGAATTACTGCGGCGCTTGGCTGAACGGATGGAGCAGGCCCATACTCGGCTGTCGTCGGGCGAGGACGACGCATCGGCATTGGCGGCACAACGCGAGTCCATCGCGTTATTGGACGCACTGCTGAAGCAGGCCGAGTTCGCCTCGCAGCAGCAACAGTCCAGTCCGAATCAGCAGCCGGAGACGCCCGAGGGAAAAGACGGCGGGGAGGCGAAATCGAAGCCCGGTCAGAATGAGGCCACTCAGGGAAAACAACAGGCGAAAGGAGAACCGACGCCCGTGGGTGAGAATCCGGACGGAGAGTCGACAGAACGGATGGGCCAAGGAGACGACACTGAGGGAGACGTGGCACGTCGACAGAATCTGGTCAAGGAGGTCTGGGGCCATCTCCCGCCGGCTGTTCGACAGGAAATGCTGAACGTTTACAGCGAGCAGTTCCTGCCTCAGTACGACGACATGGTACGACGATACTTCGCCGCCCTGGCCGGAGCCAACAAAGACGAGTAAGGCCGTCGCTTCATCAGGTTTTGTTGGACGGGCGTGCTGGCCGGACCGAAATTCCTTCCGAGTCTCTGTTCCGTAGCCCGTCCCATCCGTTGGCCCGCAGCGGTGGTGCGAGTAGAATGTACGCTTCGGCGCGCGTTCGGGGCCTAGGTTCACACCTCGATACGGAGGATCGCGTCTCCCGCACCGTGGCAGTACAGGCCTTAGGCCTCGACAGAATTGACTCGTCCATGACATCGTCTTCAGGATCATACCACGACCACGAATCGGAGGGAACGCCCGTCCGGCTGCAGAAACTATTGGCATCTGCCGGTTACGGCTCTCGTCGTGCCTGCGAAGAGTTGATCTCCGCCGGACGCGTTACGATCGACGACGTTGTCGTCCGGGAACTGGGGACCTCTGCCGATCCCAGTTGTCAGAAAGTCCGCCTGGACGGCGAGCTGATTCGGCCACAACCGCGGCGGTACTTCCTCCTGAACAAGCCGAAGGGAGTCCTCTGTACGAATCGGGACCCGGACAATCGTCCGCGGGCGGTCGATCTCTTTCCAGAGGAGATTCAGGCCGGCCTGTTCAGTGTGGGCCGACTGGATGAGAACAGCGAGGGCCTGCTGCTCATGACCAATGACGGCGATCTGGCCAACCGTCTGGCCCACCCGCGGTACCAGGTTAGCCGAACTTACCAGGTACACGTTGCCGGCAAACCCGAGTCGGCTGCGCTGGATTCGCTGAAACAGGGAATGCGGTTCTCGGATGGCTTCTTCCGTGTCGACGGAATTCGCCGAGTTGGGCGCAAGGGAAACAGCACAATTCTCGATGTGTCGCTCAAGCATGGTCAGAACCGTGAAATTCGTCGTTTGTTCGCCCGCATCGGTCACAAGGTGATGACGCTTCAGCGGCTGCGGTTCGGTCCGCTGTCGCTCGGGAATGTGAAGAGTGGACGATACCGTCCGCTGACAAAGGCCGAGATTGACCAGCTTCAGGCGTTTGTCTCGGGGCGGTCCAGCTCCAAGAAGTCGGGAACTCGCTCAGCCAAGTCTCCGACCGTCGGCAGTGGCCCGGTGGCCTCCCGTCCGCCGCGAAAAAAAGCCGCGCGGCCGGACCAGCCTCGTGTGGCGGGTCAGAAGACGCCCCGTTCGGGCGAATCTCAAGCGAAAGGTCGCGGTGCAAGAAAGGGGACCGCACAATCGCAGACGAAGCGACCAAATCATACAAAGAAGCGAGGCCGCAGCCGTTAATGGACTGCGATCATGGTTGAGCGAACAACGCCCCATTCGCGAAAAATCGTCAATCGGCGTTCTGTTCGAACCGAGGGGAGAATTTGTGGCCAGTTTCGAGTCGATGCCGCCCGCTTGTGGAATGAACCCGTCGGCCGTGCAGCAACGGGCTGCCGTCGTTCTGAACGAACCGATGGCTCGTGGGACGTTTCGCATGCGTCTGCGATGTCCCGAATTGGCCACCACCATTCGCCCCGGCCAGTTTTTTATGGTCCGGCTGCCGGGGACGTCCGATCCGCTTCTGGGCCGCCCATTCGCGTTGTTCGATACGCATCTCGGCGATGACGGTCATCCCAAGTACGTCGACTTCGGGTACGTGGTCGTCGGGAAGTTGACGGGGCAGTTACAGTCCCTTGCCGTCGGCGAGGAAGTCGACGTTTGGGGGCCGCTTGGCAACGGTTTTCCACTGCCGGGAACCGGCCACCTGATGCTCGTTGCCGGGGGGATTGGACAAACGCCGTTTCTCGCGGCTGCGAAGGAGGCATTGGGGTTGCAGTCATACGGGAGTCCGGCTCGGGTTCTGCCAGAGCGGCCGCGACGCGTCTCTCTCTGTTACGGGGTGCGCAATGTCGCGTTTCAGGCAGGTGTTGAAGACTTTCGACTTCCCGGTCTGGAGGTCAGTCTATCGACCGATGACGGCAGCACGGGTTTCCATGGTTATGTCACAGATCTGCTGGCGCGTTCCATTGCCGGAAACGATCCGCCGGACACCGTCTTCTGCTGTGGACCAGAGCCGATGATGCGGCGGGTGGCCGAAATTTGCGCCGCGGCGGACATCAAGTGCTGGCTGTCGCTCGAAAGTCCAATGGCCTGCGGATTTGGTGCCTGCTTCAGCTGTGTCGTTCCGGTCCGGGACGAATGTGGCGACGGCTGGGATTACCGCCGGTCCTGTGTCGACGGCCCGGTCTTTCCGGCCGATCGACTGATTTTGACCTAGTGTGGTGTCAAACTGAACTTTTCGGGTTGAGAAACGGGGACGGAGCGGCCAGCGAGCCGCGGTCCAAGTTATTCAATCCTCAATTTGAAGCCTGACAAGGCACTCGATAGTCGCGAATCGTCGCCGTTTGGCTGTATGATCGGTTAGCCCGAACGTCTCGGCGAGATGCGGCTTGGTGGACTTTTACACCCACGCATTCTGCCCGCGCGACGTTTCGGGCCAGTTCGGTATGGCTGACAACGTTCGAGACGAGGAGGTAACATCGATGCGTTCGCAACAATTCCTAGTGTGGCTGATTGTGCTGTCCATTGGCGTTGAGGCCCAGGCGGGCCTTTTCGACTTCCTGAAGCCACGGCGGCGACGCTGCTGCCCGCCGGCCGCTCGGTCCTGCTGTCAGCCGGCAGTGGCGCATTCGGCAGTGGCACCCAATCAGGATGCGGCTCCAACGCCCGAGCCCGCGAAACCCAAGACAGCCGAGAACAAGACAGCCGAGAATCAACCCGCCAAACCCAAACCTACCGTCCCTGCCAAGTCGAAGTCAGAATGGATTTCCCTGTTCAACGGGAAGGATCTGAGCGGCTGGAAATTCAACGAGGACGGAAAGTGGCGAGTCGAAGACGGTGCCATCGTGGCCAACGGTGCCCGGTCTCACCTTTTCTCCGAACAGTCATTTAAGAACTTCGTGTTCGAAGCGGACGTCATGACGACGCCTGGCAGCAACGCCGGAATCTATTTTCACACCCAGTATCAGGACGAAGGGTGGCCGTCGAAAGGGCATGAAGTTCAGGTGAATGTCAGCCACCACGACCCGGTCAAATCCGGCAGCCTGTACAACGTCGTGAAGGTCGACGAAACGCCCGCGGTCGACAACGAGTGGTATCGAACGCAGATCACCGTCAAGGGGCGGCATGTTGTGGTAAAGGTAAACGGTGTGACGACAGTCGACTACACCGAGCCGGAAGACATTGCTGGTGATCGCCGCATCAGTTCGGGCCATTTTGCCCTGCAGGCTCACGATCCGGGGAGTGTGGTCTACTTCAAGAACCTGCGGGTCCGCTCCTTGGACGACTAGTGCCTTGTCAGGCCTTAAACTTCGGGTTCAATC
>CALJUK010001154.1 GCA_937975745.1 uncultured Planctomycetaceae bacterium
CCAAACTCGCTGCGCAAACGACTCCGGCGGAACCGCTGGGAAGAAAGCGACACGCCCACTCCGTGACGACTTCCTGGTGGGAAGAAGTGTCCCGTGATGTTTCGCAGCCGCAAACAAACGAGGTGGTGGGAAAGTTCCCACCACCTCGACCGGGCGGACAGACGATGGACACTGCACACTGGACACTGCCGCCTTGAGTTCCGGCAGTGTCCGAGCGACAAGGCTCTTTCGAATGGCCAGTGATGGCGGCCTGACAGATCGCTATTCGGTGGTGAGTGCCTTTTCGAGTGGCTTGCCATCGGCGGTGGGAAGCTCCGCGCCGAGTAACCGGGCAATTGTGGGAGCCACATCCAAGTTGCTGACTTTTCCCAATTCAACACCAGACTTGATACCGTACCCTGACATCACCAGAGTTCCGAGCATGTCCGGCTGATCGGGCAGATACCCGTGCGTCCCGCCGACCGATGTGCGGGCGACGACCGTGTCATCACCGGAATCAGTATTGGAAAACGAGTATCCAGACTCCGCCGACAGCCACAGGTCGGGTGCACGTCGATCAGCCTCCGGAGTCGGCAGTCCGAGGGCCGTATATTCTTTCTCCCCGAGGACTTTCTGGACACCTTCGATCTCCGCCAGTTTCGTCTTCAGCTCATCCATGATTTCGGCACGGTGCTCGTCATCGAGGACGTACACCATGCATCCCCCCCCCTGGGAGAGGCAGTACGCCCGCTTTCCTTCGTTGCTGATCAGATTCAGCTTCTTCAGGAGCACGTTCGGCCGAATGTCCTTTTCGATAGGAAAAAATCCGTGGTCACTGGCGACGATCACCGTTGTCCTCTTTCCAAACGGCGAGCGTTTTGATGCCTCGACAATGTCCCGGATTCGGTCATCGGCGTAGCTGACCGACCAGTAAGCTTCGGGGCTCCGCGGTCCGTAGCGATGTTCGACGTGATCGACTTCGACGAGATGAATCATCAGCAGATTCGGCGGATGATTGTCAAACAGGTGCGCCGCCATGCGAGCGTACAACCAGTCCCGCTGGACACCGCCGGTCGGCTCCTTCACCCATCCACCATAGCTGTCGATGGGCAACCCGGCAGCTCGAAGTTCTTTCATCCAGATCGGCGTGCCATACTTCTCCCAGGAGTCGTTGCCGAACATGTCGGGGACTGTCCAGTCCAGCGTTCGAGCGTTACGAGTCGCAGGCCAGATAATTCCAGCAGTCACCAGCCCAGCCTTGTGAGCCTGATCGTAGATCGTTGGGACCTTGACGATCTGGTCCTTGTCGAACACCGGATCGGGGAGCAGGGAAATCGACGAAGCACTGTCGCGATCGAGATAGCTGTTACCGATCACACCGTGACGGCCCGGGGTGGCCCCCGTCACCAATGTCGTATGGTTGGGCCAGGTCACAGTCGGAAACGAACAGACCGTCCCGTTAGCCCGCGCCCCCTGACGAATCTGCTCGTGAAGCGCCGGCATGTGCGCCTTGGGGTCGTCGAGGTAAAAATTTGCCAATCCGTCCACGCTGATCAGAATGACGCATTGATCAGAATGTGGTTCAGTGGCGCGTGCCGGTTCAATCGGCAGGATCGCCAGAGTCAGACCAAGAACCGTAAGCAGACAAGTGATGCGCATGGGATGCCTCCAGATGGTGCACGTGTGATCTCGCCTCCCTGAGTGAGATTGGCAGGCTCGTTGGATTTAGGGACGGCTGGACACATCTTGCCCCTGTCGAGGCAGATCTGCAACTGGACACCGAACAGAGAGTCTCATTCTGCCGATGAGAGTACTAGGTCGTCTGTCGGGACAATGAGACGCCTCGAGAGGGGCGCATTCCCGGGGGAGGCCCCCTCCTGGACCTCTCGGCAGGTCTAACAGTGTGCAATAATCCCACCTTACGAAAAATAAATCTGGACGAATGGGTTCCGGCCCTGTAGCATGGAGTTGCTACGAAACCCGCCTCAAACTCCCACCTGAACTTGTGTGAAACCCGCCATGAAGTTCTATCGCTCCGCTCGTGAATGCGTGCAGTCGGCAGCAGGCCGCTGGATCGCGACCCTGTCGCTTGGTTTCGCCTTGGCGATTTCAATTGCTCCGAAGTCGCAGGCCGCAAAAGCCGAACGCCCCATGAGTTTCGTGAACGAAGTGGTTCCGGTCTTTACCAAGGCCGGCTGCAACAAGGGCGCCTGTCATGCGAAGGCAGGAATGGGACAGAATGGCTTCCAGCTTTCGCTTCTCGGATTCGAACCGGCCGAGGACTTCGAACATCTTCGTAAGGAAGCTTTCGGACGCCGGATCTTCCCCGCGGCACCGGAGCGAAGTCTCTTGCTGATGAAGGCCTCGGGCCAGACGCCTCACGGTGGTGGGCTGCGGTTACCACGGGACTCAGCGGGCTACGCCACCCTGCTGAGGTGGGTTCGCCAGGGGATGCCCTGGGGAGCTGCTGACGAGCCGGAACTGGTCTCCTGCGAAGTCCAACCCGATCGTGGTACTCTACAGCCGCAACGCGAGCAGCAGTTGAAGGCCATCGGTAATTACTCGGACGGTAGCGTACGCGACGTCACCGCAATGGCCTTGTTTGAATCGAACAACATCGCCATGGCCGAGGTGACTGAAAACGGCCTGGTGAAGGCATCGACGATCCCGGGCAAGGTCTCCGTGATGGTCCGCTATCTGGACAAGTCTGCGGTCTACAGTGCGTCGGTCCCCTTGGGTGCGCCGATCGAGACATTTCCACAGGCAAAGAACTTTATCGACGAGCTGGTTTTCTCCAACCTGAAAGAAATCGGTATTCCACCGTCCGAGGTGTGCGACGACACGACGTTCATTCGTCGCGTAACACTCGACGTGGCCGGTCGCCTCGCGACCGAGCAGGAAGCGGCGGAGTTTCGGGCAGACACGTCTTCCGATAAGCGGGACCGCTATGTGGACACGCTCCTCCGCAGTCCCGGCTATGCCGACATGTTCGCCAACAAGTGGACCTCTCTGTTGAAGAACCGCCGCGATGACGCGGGCGATATCACAGCCAACTTTGCGTTTCATGCCTGGGTCCGAGACAGCCTGCTGGCGAACAAACCGTACGACCAATTCGTCCGCGAGTTGCTCGCAGCCACGGGAACCGTAGTCGGAAATCCCCCCGTCGCCTGGTACAAGCGGGTCAAGGATCCGAAGGAACAGATCGAGGATATCGCTCAGTTGTTCCTCGGCGTTCGCATGCAGTGTGCCCAATGTCACCATCATCCATTCGAGAAATGGAGCCAGGACGACTACTACAGTCTGGTGGCCTTCTTCAGCCAGGTGGGCCGCAAACCATCTGGCGTGCGGGGCGAAGATTTGATTTTCCACAACCGAGGCATCGCGACAGCGAAAAACGTCAAGACGAACGAGGCACTCAAGCCCGTCGCCTTGGGCGATTCTGTTGGCGAGATTGCCGCCGACGTCGATCCTCGTCTGCGGTTGGCTGACTGGATGGGTTCGCCCGAGAATCCATTCTTCGCCAAAGCCCTTGTCAACCGCTATTGGAAGCACTTTTTCAAGCGAGGTTTGATCGAGCCGGAAGACGACATCCGGGACACCAACCCGCCATCCAATCCCTAGTTGCTGGCCGCGTTGGAGAAGCATTTCATTGAAAGTGGCTTCGACCTCAAGAGCCTTGTCCGGCTGATCACACAGTCGAGCACCTACCAGTTGAGCGCGACTCCCAACGAGTACAATGTTCAGGACGCGCAGAATTATTCTCGGTTCTATCCCAAGCGGCTTCAGGCGGAAGTCCTGCTGGACGCGATCGACGACTTGACCGGAACAGAAACCACGTTTGCCAACATGCCGCCTGGAACACGAGCGGTTGCGCTTCCGGACAATAGTTACAACCGCGGCTCGGCGTTCCTGCGAGTCTTCGGACGGCCAGAAGGCGCCAGCGTCTGCGAATGTGAACGTGTCGAGGCCTCCAGCCTTTCACAAAGCTTGCACCTGATGAATGACGGCACGATTAAGGCGAAGTTGGCCGACGGCAATGGCCGCGCCACCAAACTCAGCCAGTCAGACAAACCGCCAGCAGAGAAAGTGAAGGATTTGTATCTGGCCGCATTCTCTCGCGAACCTCGGGCCGACGAACTTGAAACGGCCGTTGCCTATCTGGCAGAACCACGAGTTGATGCGTCCGGCAAATCGCTCAGCGAAGCTGCCGCCGCGAAAGAGAACTGGCAGGACCTGATCTGGGCGTTGATGAATACCAAGGAGTTCCTGTTCAACCATTAAGCCTGTCGTGTCTGTTGACTCCGCGGCGTCGCGTGTGCCGTTGCTACCATTGCAGTTTGAAATGAAGGTTTTCCCCATGGCGTTCCGTTTGGTCTGCTCCCCAAATCGTACTGAGCCGGCTCCTCACCGCCTGATGCGATTCGTGGCCGGTCTCGCAATCGTGACTGCAATCTCCAGTGCACCATCGGTCACGATGGCGCAGTCGGTCTGCCTGCCGTCGCCGCGGCTGCTCACGACAATGCCAATGGGAGGACAGGCCGGCACTCAGGTCGAAGTCACGATCACCTCAGAGTACGCCGAAGATGTCGACGAACTCCGATTCTCCAGCCCCCTCATTGCGGCCACTCCGAAACTGAATGCCGAAGGCCTTCCGGAGCCCAACAAATTTGCAGTGACCATCGCGGCGGATTGCCCGGCCGGATTGCACGAAGCTCGGCTGATGACCCGACTGGGCGTCTCCTCTTCACGGGTCTTTACCGTCAGCGAGTTGCCGGAAGTCGTTCAGGCCAAGCCGAACACGTCGCTCGACAATGCCATGCCGCTGCAGGTGAATTCCATCTGCAATTCGGTCACGTCGCCACGCGCCATCGACTATTACTCGTTCGAGGCGAAGAAGGGCCAGCGAATTGTCGTTGACTGTGCAGCCGAAGGGATCGATTCCAAGC
>CALJUK010001155.1 GCA_937975745.1 uncultured Planctomycetaceae bacterium
GGGGCGTTCAGGCATCGACGAGTTCCAGAGTACACCACAGGCTTGAATCATGACCGACTGGAAACTCGGGCGCCGATACGTTGATCGTCTTCTCGCCGAGCTCTGCATCGGACAGCGTGTAATAGAAGCCGATCTTGCGTGACGCTTCGATGTCGTATCCCGGCAAGACTTCCTCGGGCAGCCACACTTCTAGCAGATAACCATCTGCCTGTGGTTTCAGCCGAGTCAACGCCAGTGACACGTCACCACCGTCGGCGACTTCCCGGGCGTGGCTGATCGGCTCAATCGCCACGTTCGCCACCGGATCATCGCCGCCGTCACTCCAGGTGAAGACGAAACGTCGACAGAAGCGTGTCGCGCGGTGCACATTTCGTGTGTCGCGTGTGTCGATCAGGACTTCCAGCCGATTGGCTTCCGGCGGATCGTCCACGACGGGCTTCTTCCGTCCGCGTGTCGTCAGGCTTAGCCCCAGGCCTGCCCGGTTCCAACCCAATCGGACATCGGCGAACGCCTTGCGGTCATCCAGTTCCGACGGCACGGGAATCCGACATTCCGCCGGCAAATTCAACAGCGCCTGGCCCGACTTCGGCAGCTTTGTCTGTTGCGGCACACGAAATTGGTAGTGAAACAGAAAACTGGGCGGAACGATCGGCATAACGGCAGGGTGTTCCTGACAAGGGAAAACAGCTTCAATACGAACAATCCGACTTGCGAATTCTAGAAGCCCCCTCCACAACCTACCAGCCACCCCGTTGGCGTGACTCGCGGAAGACGTCCGCCACAGGCTAGAATCGCCCCGTTCCGATCCCCGCGGAGGTGTCCCGTTGTCGACAGTCGATTCAGCCGTCATCCACGTCCAGCGAGCACGGGTCCACAACCTGCAAAGTGTCGACGTAGAAATTCCCCACGGGCAACTGGTCGTCATTACGGGTGTGAGTGGCAGTGGAAAGAGTTCCCTCGCATTCGACACAATCTTCAGTGAGGGCCAACGGCGGTACCTGGCATCGTTGAGTCACACGGCTCGACAACTGATTGCGCAGCGTCCTCGACCTCCCGTCGACCGCATCGATGGACTTCCCGCGACAGTGAGCGTCAGCCAGCATGCGGCCGTTCCTGGTCGGAGGAGCACCGTTGCGACATTGACTGAACTGGCTGGCTTCCTGCAACTTCTGTTCGCCCGTTGCGGCCGGCTGCATTGCCCACAATGTGGACGCCCCGTTTCGCAGCAGTCCGAAGCGGCCATCACGGGGCGGCTCGCGTCGTTGCCGGACAAGACAAAGGTGATGTTGCTGGCTCCACTGATCCGCGGGCGGCGTGGAGCCCACCGAGCTGTTTTCGAACAGATTCTCAAGGACGGTCTCGTCCGCGCGCGTGTCGACGGCGAGATCATCGACCCGGCCTCTCCGCCGGACCTCGACAGCGGTCGAGCCCATGACATCGAAGCTGTCGCCGACCGTCTGGTAATCCGTGAAGGGATCGAAACGCGACTGGCCGAATCGGTCCGTTTCGCCTTGGAACTGGCGGCAGGAACGCTGATTGCCAGCTGCCAGATTGGTGAAGACTGGCGTGATTTGCACTTCAGCCGCAAACTGCACTGCTCATACTGCGAGCTGGACTTTCCCGATATCGAGCCCAATACGTTCAACTTCAACAGCCCGCACGGCGCCTGTTCGACGTGCTCGGGCCTGGGTGTAATGCGGACGGACGAGCCCTCCCCAAGAACCCGGAAGCGCCCTGCCGATCACGTCTCGACTGGCGAACCGGCCCCACTCGAGACAACGTGCCCCGACTGCCAGGGAACACGTTTACGAGAGCTCGGGCGAAGCGTCCAACTGGGTGGGAAGACATTTCCACAGGCCGTCTCGCTGGCTGTCGACGATGCGTTGACCTTCGCCAGGCAACTCCAGACCGAGGAAACGACCGACACGTTCACGCCTGCCGAGCGTCAAGCGGTCGAACGAATCCTTCCCCCCCTGACAGCCCGACTGCAATGCATGCTGGACGTCGGCCTGTCGTATCTTCCGCTGGACCGACTGGCCCGCACACTGTCGGGAGGCGAATTTCAACGCGCGCGGCTGGCCGCTCACCTGGGTGGGGGACTTACGGGTGTCTGCTTTGTGTTGGATGAACCGACCACAGGCCTTCATGCGCGGGACACGGACCGCTTGCTGGACGTTCTGGATCGACTGCGGGCCAACGGCAACACAATTCTGGTCGTCGAGCACGATGTCCGCTGCATGCAACGTGCCGACCGTTTGATCGAGATTGGACCTGGAGCAGGGCAGGAGGGGGGGACAATCGTCGCGGCCGGCACTCCTGAGACAATTCGAAAGCAGGCTGGTTCGCTGACGGGGGCACTGCTGCGCGATCCGAAGTCACTTGAGGCTTACCGCTCGCCCCGCCCGATCGATTGGGAGGCCGCCATTCAGCTGCGGAATGCGAGGGTCCACAATCTGCAAAATGTTTCAACCCGCTTCCCTTTGCACGCCTTGACGTGCGTTGTGGGTGTTAGTGGCTCGGGGAAGAGTTCGCTCGTCCGTCACGCGTTGCTCCCTGGCTTACGTCGCCTGCTGACCGGTCCGGGGCGGACGCGGGCTGTCGCCGATCCGGAGACCACCGGCACCGTCGAGACCTCCCTGCCGATTGACCGGGTTGTCGAGATCGACCAGTCTCCCCTCGGTCGGAACGCGCGCTCGTGCCCGGCCACGTACTCGGGCATCTGGGACCAAGTCCGGAAATTGTTAGCGCGTTCTCGGGCCAGCCGACTGAGAGGTTGGACGTCGCGACGATTTAGTCTGAATGCCAAAGGAGGGCGGTGCGAACTGTGCACAGGTCGCGGTGTGCGGATCATTCAGACACGTTTGATGCCGCCAGTGGAAGTCCCCTGTCCGGCATGTGCGGGGCGGCGATTCAATCGCCAGACATTGGCCGTCCAGTTCAAAGGACTCGACGCGTCGCAGTTGCTGGAACTGCGTGTGGACGAAGCGGTCGACGTCTTCGCCAATGTGGCCCGGATCCGGTCAACACTGCAGACATTCGTCGACCTGGGGCTGGGCTACCTGCAGTTGGGGCAGCGGGCTTCGACACTGTCCGGTGGCGAAGCACAGCGGGTCAAGCTGGCGACCGAGCTGGCCGGTGGCGATGGACTTGGCGAGACAGTCATCGTTCTCGACGAACCGACGGCCGGGCTACATCCGCGCGACATTGCGCGGTTGACCGAACTTCTGGGCCGATTGGTCGAAGACGGTAAGACACTGATCGTCATCGAACACGACTTATCGCTGATTTCCGCCAGCGATTGGATGATCGAACTTGGGCCCGAAGCCGGCGTGAATGGCGGCCGAATTGTTGCCGAGGGAACCCCCTCCCAGTGCTCGACAGGGGAGTCGACGTACACAATCCGCGCGCTTCGCCAGCGAGTGGAACACTGAGCGCCCGACAAGCGTTATTCGCGGAAGCGGTGCCAACGACACCACCTTCGACGAGGGTTATCTCACGCTGGGATTCCACGGTAGTCAGATGGGACCGACAACAGAGTACGACATCCGCCGCGTTGCGCGACGGTTTCTGAGACCCGTTCCCGACAGGTTGTTTGCGCCTCGGCACTCGACCAGAGCTTCGTACTCCAGGCGCGATCCGGCCCAAGGCCGACTCGCCCAAAGCGTGATTCGCCCAACACCTGATGCACCCAGTGCAAAACCGCTTGCAGTCAGGAAAAAATTTCACGAGCCCACGGACAGCGACGTTCCCTCAGGCGACGTCGCTTTCCTTGACCTCCGCAGCCTCGGCTTGGTCGTCTTCCCACACCATCAGGTGTTCTTCAAGGCCGACAACTGTGACCGCTTCGGCGTTGCCATCGACAACGGTGATCTCGAAACCGCTTTCGCGGAGAAGGCTCTCGTGTTCGGAGCCCGTTTCGATGAGACCGTCATCCGAGATCGCTCGCCACCACTGCAAGTGGGGCCACTCGCGTCGTACACTTTTCATCCCGCCCTTCTTTGCGCTGCCAGTGGATCCCGCGCTGCACCCGGCTCGTCTGGCCATTGTCTGCTAGTTCGCCACCTTGTCTGCGCGCTTGAGCTCCCACAAGATCTCAGCGACTTCTTCAGCTCGAGACGATGCCATTGACAAACCCTTCACGTTCAACCGACACATCGGTGGTCACCAGAGGCAGCCACCCGAAAGGCCACGAAACTCAGACGGTCACCTTGGCATTGGGAACTCCGCATCAAGATGGTGCGAAGCAATGCACGCTGCCAGGTTGGCCAAACCAGGCACGAAAAGTAAACGTCTGTATCAATCACAAGCAGTCACACGCAGTGAAACATGTGAATGAATGGTGAGTTTCAGGATATTCGATCTTCACGTTCGACTCAACCCATGTATCCACCGTGTAACCCGAACCGGAGTGTTCATCTGTCCGACACTGGCGAGCCGGTACCGATCCCCAATCCACTTGAGCAGACCAATCAATGGCAGTGGCCCGAAGCCGCAGTGCGTGTCATTCGCCAAAGCCGTAGAACCGGTTGGTGGCGAGTCTTCGGCCAGCATTCGCAGGACGAAGACGAAGCACACAGAGGTTTTGGAACCGCTTCGAGTGCGTTGCGGCACGCCGGGAAATTCACCAGACTGTCGGGCAGTCCCCTCTCAGGATTGGTCCCGAGAGCCTCGGGCGTGTGTGACCCCCTCCTCGGAACCTTCTGTATGTCATCGCAAATTCAGACCGTGCAGCGCTTCGGCGTTGAATTGTCCTGTCCGGCCAACTGGACCGTCGCCTTCGACAAGCAGCCACACGAAGCGTCTATCAGCATCACCAACGACGAGACGTCGTTCTGGTTGGTGACAATGTACTACGAATGCCCGGACCCGGAAGAAGTTCTGGCCGCGGCAGAACAGGCATTCGAGGAAGAGTACGAGGATGTCGACATCTATGAAGCCGCGGAGACGGTCGGCAACCAGCCAACTTTGGCTCGCGACGTCGAGTTCTTCTGCGAGCAACTGACAAACACCGCGAAGCTGCGGGTTTTCTCCACAACCGATGCCACCGCCTTCCTCCTATACCAGGGAACCGACATCGAGTTGGCCGAAACGCTGCCAGTCCTGCAAGCCATTACGACGAGCCTGCGGCTTCTTGGTGACGAAGAGAGAATCATCGAGTGAGTTCTCCCCCAGCACGGCCTCTCCTCGCCTCGGGCGGTCGGCATTCTCCTGGATGGCATTTACGCGAATGCCCGTACCAGTCGGAAATCCCTTTGCGGTACAGCAGTTACTTGGCTTATAATCTGCCCGGAGTCGGGTTCGGCAGCGATTGGCCTTCGACGGTGTGACCTGATCCATCACCTTCGACTTCATCGCTGGAATCCGAATGGGCTCCCACAACTCCAAGTACCACGGTCTGTGCTCTGATCGAAATACCTCGTCAGCAGCAACTGATCTTTCTCGCAGAAGGGCCGGAGTCTCAGAGGAATTTCAAAAGCAGTGTGTGGTGCGTTGTCACTCCCGATTCTAAGGGGGCACGAAATCACCTCCTCGTCATTTTGGAACATGCTGAGGACTGCGTTGAACTGTCCGGAAAGTCCGGAGATGCGACGAACTGCAGGCGGTTGCCGAAGCGGACGACGAACTTCGCGTCCGGTTCGATTCAAGGATGCCGACAGTGTGAAGGAGTCTGGGTCATGCAAACCGAACAGTTAACCGACCACAAGAATGCAATCGGCCTGATTGCCGGTGCCATCTGGCGTTACCTGGACGACAACGGGCCAGTGACGCTCAGCCAGTTAACGCGGGAGATCGACGCTCCCCGGGACGTCGTCATGCAGGGTCTGGGCTGGCTGGCCCGCGAGAATCAAATTCGGTTCGAAGTGGACGGCCGCACTAAACGTGTGGCTCTCGGGTAACCGCACGACATCACCAGCGGCAGCCTTTTGGCCAGACTGCATTCTCGGGAGTTGACTGCATGACTCAGCCGACTGACGCGTACGAAGCCCACTGCAAGAAGGCGCGACAGTACCTCCGTCGTGGTCAATACGACCAGGCCGTCGCTGAATTCACCTTGGCGACAGAGTTGGATGACCGCCGGTTGGAAGCCTACGAAGGTCTCGCTGGGACAGCGTTTCGAGCCAAGCGATTCGACGACGCCGTCCAGTATTTCCGCCGCCTGATTCAGCTGGATCCGCGCAGTGGCGTGGCTCAGATCAACCTGGGGGCCGTCTACAACTGCATGGGAGACCACAACAAAGCGGTGGCCGAGTTGCGGCGTGGTTTGCAGAAGGAAAAAAGATCGGCCGAAGGTTATTACAACCTCGGGATCGCGCATCGTGCACTCGACCAGCAAAGTATGGCAGTCTCGGCCTATAAGGAAGCCCTGCGGGTCAATCCGCAGATGGCCGAGGCCCACCAAAACCTGGCGAACGTCTACTCGGACATGGGAAATCTGCAACAGGCAATTATCCATTACCAGCAGGCGTTGCAGATCAATCCCGACTTCGACAAGGCGAAACGAGGGCTGGCCGCAGCCGAGCAGGCCCGCGAAAGGGCGAAGGATTCCATCAGTCCATTTGGTCGTCTGGTCAACGCTCAGGCCGTCCGCCCGAAGGCTACTCTGTCGGATCGGAGACTGTCTGACATCGAGCGGGCCGACGACAGAAA
>CALJUK010001156.1 GCA_937975745.1 uncultured Planctomycetaceae bacterium
CTGCAGGTCGCGGCAGATGACGGCCGCTTCGGTCTCGTCACAGGCCGACTCAATCGCCAGCAGCAGTCGCTCCGATGGTGGAGGGACCGCTGAATCTGCATCGATTTTCGGTCCGAAATCTCCGCCGGTCACGTCCGCCTCAGCCAATCTGCCCCAAGGCCCGGTTCACGGGTGCTTCCGTGCCAGAGAAACTGCGGACTTTCGTTCCGGGAGCTGTTCGCAAGCTGGTCCCCTTGGCTTTCTCGGCTCCGCCGGGCTTCTCTGCCTTGCTGTCGCCATTCTTGGGCTTGTTGGCCTCCGCCGGTGTCGCCTTGTCGGACTTCTGTGCGACCTGGCTCGTCAAATAGTCGACAGCCGCCTTGAGTTGCCGGTCCTCGAAATCCGACTCCGGGGGACCACTGGCATTCACGACGTCCCGCAGACGTCGATATTCAAGATACTCTTGCAGTTCCTCATTGGACATTCTCAGGCGGTATCCGTCGTCGGGCATGACGCCCCACTCGTCCTCGGCGGTGGCTCCCTTGAAGCGGTGGATATTCTTTCCACTCGGCCGATGGTAGCTGGCGGTCGTTAACTTCAGGGCGCTTGTCCCACCTTCAAGTTCAATCACATTCTGAACACTTCCCTTGCCCCAGGTTCGTTCCCCCATCACGACGCAACGCTTGTGGTCCTGCAGACAGGCACTCACAATCTCGCTGGCCGAAGCGCTGAACCGATTGACCAAAACCACCATCGGGACGTCGGAAATTGTCCCGGGTTTCGTCGCATTCCAGACGCGGTCGCGGCTGTTCCGGCCACGCGTACTGACGATCGGGCCTTCCTTAATGAACATGTCAGAGACTTCGATCGCCTGCGACAGGAGTCCACCGGGATTGAAACGGAGATCCAGAACCAGCGATTGCATGCCCTGCTTCTGCAACGATTCCAAGGCGGCCCCTAATTCTTCGGCCGTATGTCGGCTGAAGTGGGTCAACCGGATGTAGCCGATCTTCTGCTCGTCATTCAACATGAAATCCCACTTGTCACCGTCGCCATACCGGTCACCCAAGACGGTTGCGACGTGGATAATGTCCCGGACGATCGAGATTTGCTCGACATCGTTGGTGCCTACGTGTTTGACGCCCACGGTCACCTTTTCGCCAGCGTTTCCTTTCAGCCGCTGAACGGCTTGCTCGATGGTGAATCCTTCGGTCGATTCTCCTTCGATTTCCATGATGACGTCACCGGCCAGAACACCCGCTTTGTAGGCCGGCGTACCGGGCAGCGGAGTCATCACGGTCAGCCGACGAGAAGCCGGATCGATGTGTACCTGGATGCCGATCCCGCCAAATTCCTGCTCGACCTGCTGGTTAAACCGCGTGAGTTCTTCGGGGCTGATATAGGAGGAATACTGATCCAGTTCGGTCAGCATTCCTCGGATGGCGGCCTCCATTAATTCCCGCTGATTGACCCCTTTGACGTAGTTTCGATCGACCTGCTCGAACGTGTCGACGAAAACCTTCATCAGTTCGTAAATCTCGGCGTCCTTCTCCTCTGCACCGGCCAGACCCGGTGCGGCCAAACTCGGTCCGGCCAACGCTGCCACAACGACCGACAGCCACGCCAACTGACGCAGAGAATTCAACATCGCAGTTCCCTTCAGAAAGCAAATACGCACGCCGTTCCGGGCGGGCGGTGATGGCAGGAGTCAACGTGATGCCACGTCATCGACCAGCCAGTATTGTCCTGACGGACAGGCCGCTGGCAATCGGGCTCTTTTGGAAGCAGATTCTACGCGGTTACACGGGCCGATCGACACCCACATCACCCATAGCAGAGTGAGTGCAGCAGCAGGATGAGCCCACAAAATGAGTGTAGGCGAACGGCTCAAGTTGAGCAAGACGCACTCCCTGGCCCGTCGACGGCCTCTGGGTGACCGCCGTACGGCAGAGAAACATTTTGATGACGCGGTCAAGAAATTTCCCGTGCCAGTCTGCTATGATCG
>CALJUK010001157.1 GCA_937975745.1 uncultured Planctomycetaceae bacterium
TGATAGCACGGAGAGACCTCGCTACTGGGAACCGCCATCGCCGTAAACAAATCCTGCCGCGAAAAACGTTGTGCCACTCCGTCCAATGCCGGGCCGACGGCACGGTGGCCGCCATGACAGCGGGCGCAGGCCCGCATCTGGAACAGCTTTTCACCCCGGTGTGCGCTTCCCTCGTTCCAGGGGACATCCGCCAATCTGGTCTGGATCGCGTCGATGCCAGCCTTCAGTTCGGCCTCAGCCGCAGACCATTCCGCTGGATAACGACGGGCAATCCACTCGGTCCAGGCTCGGGTCACTTCCGCCGGGTTTGCTTTCTGATGGGTAAAGTTTTGCCCGTTATTCCGCTGGAGTAGCCGCAGCATCTCCTCCCGGAGCTCCATCTCGGGTGGGCTTTCACCGAGACTCCGCATCGCCCGCAACAGGGCAACCTGCTCGTCCGGGCGGTCGTCCGCTTCCAGACTTTCCAGTGCGCCGAGACACTTCGCCAGAAGGTCGGGTTGGGCGGATTGCAGCCCTGCCACATAAATGGGCCGATCACGATCGCTGGGGTGACGAGTCAGCACGGTGAGGACAGCGGGTTGGACCGACAAGTTGTCGAACTGCTGGCGGATCAATTCACGATAGGCCGTTTCGCGGGTTTCCCCCAACAGAAACACAACTTCGCTGTCCCAGCGGTAATCATCACCCTGCTGCTGAATCCGCCGAACAAAGGCGGCAACCGCCTGCTGCCGAACGGCCGGCTCCATCTCTCCCACGAATTGGACATGGCCCGGCCGCCCGAATTGCGGTAACGCGGCGATTGTCGCGGGAAGAAGCGGATCGCGGCGGCATAGCTCGGCATAGGTTTCCCCGACACGATCGTCCCAATTGAGATCCTGTTTGAGTTCCCGGGTTTCAATCTTGGCGTCGAGATCGAGCAACGCCGCGGCAATCTGCTGTGTCTGGACCGACGAACGGGCCACGGGAAGTCGGGCCGCAACAATCAACTGGTGCGTATCGCGAACCGGAGAGGACTCTGGGTGGATCTCGGCCAGGATGCCGTCGAGTAACCTCGGCTGATTCGGCTGCATGATCGCCAGCAGTCGCGAGAGTTCATCATCAAAGGCTGGGTCTCTGGTGGGATACATCTCTGTCAAGACTTCAGCCAACGGGGCCAGTACGCGGTCGTAGGCCGATAAGTCAATTCGACTGTGATATCCATCGAAGACCGCCGCCGCCCCGTCGATTGGTCCGACGTCTCCCAGACCGAGTTGAATCAACGCCAACGCGTCCCGTTGCAACTCGGGTGGAAAACCTCCCCGCAGAATGGGAACGGCCACGTCAAACGCGTACAGATTGAAACCCGGTTCTCGTTCCAGATACGCAAAAGCCTCGCCTAGGACCGCTTCCCAGCCTAGAACGGCTGCCTCGTCGGCCACATGCCGAAAGGTGTCTTCGGGTAACCGGCCCGAGACACGGGATGCCGCCATTCGAACGGCCCGGTCCTCGTCGGCGAGGCAGGCAGCCAGGGGATCGACAAGTCTGTCGAGTTCAACAACCGCGACGAGGCTCAGCAACGCTTCCAGCGTTGCGCGGCGGACAATCGGTGTCGTATCGCTCAGCAGATGTCGAAAACCTTCCGTCGGGAACTGGGTTGGCATGGACCTCCCCAGCGACCAGGCCACACGAGCGCGAAGTTCCGCCGGAACCTCCGGATCGGCCAACGACAACGCAACTGTCGGATCGAGGCCGCCAAACATCTCCGTCAGGACCTCGCACGCGCGGATCCGTTCGGTCACGGGGCGGTCGGCCGAGAGAATCGCCGATCGAAACGGCAGCGGACCGAGTGCAGTGGCCAACGGCATCCACTGGCTGCGGGACCAACTGGCCAACGGCTGATTGGACTGCAGACAGCGATCAAGTGCTCGGTCGGCCGACTCAGTGGGGGAAGACGCTCGTGGAAGAGTTGTTGTCGACTCGACTGGCGACGGCTCGTCGGTGTGGGGTGTCGAAGTTGTGTTGTTGCCGTCACCAATCCAGGAGATACGCAGAATGCCACCCGAGGTCCCCCGACCACCGACGCTGACGAATACGTGCCCGTCCGGTCCAACGGACACATCGGTCGGCGCGAAACCGAACTGTCCTCTGGCCGACATGAACAGTTCCGCCTTCGCCTGCCACACACTTCCGCTGCGCGTCGGACGGAGAACCACCATTCTGCCGTAGGTCCAATCCAGGACGAAGACTGCACCGTGGTAGCTCTCGGGGAACTGCGTATGCCGATAGCAGACAACACCCGTCGGACTGCCGCGACCCAGCCTCGCGATTGTGATGGGCATACTGGGAAAATTGTCGTCCCGCTTCCAACTTCGGCTGATCCAGCCGGCATGCGAACCGGGCAGAATCTGAAAGACACGCGTCGGACGGTACCAGGGAAGCGAAATATCTCGTTCGCCATCGCTGTCGTACAGAAAGATGTCCCCCTGGGGATGGAAGTCGAAATCGTACGCATTGCGGAATCCATCCGCGATCACTTCCGCTCCGGTGAAATCGGGTGTCAGCCGTAGTAGGACGCCGGCATGGGACTTGGCGACCGGAGAACCGAGAAGCGTGACGAAACGCTCGTCGACGTCTGAATCGTTGCCGGCCAACAGATACCAGTACCCGTCTGGACCGCGGCGAATCGCATGGGCGTGATGTTCGCCACCGGCGCGAATTTTCAACAGACGACGCGGAACACCGTCGGCCACGCCGTCCTCGTCGGCATCTTCATACAACCAGACACCGTCGTCGCCGACACACAGAATCCGGTTGCGATCGCAAAACAGTCCTTG
>CALJUK010001158.1 GCA_937975745.1 uncultured Planctomycetaceae bacterium
CCTGTCCACGAGCTGTCCGACAGCCTTCCCGCCACGACTCCCACCGAAACGGTCGCGACAACGCAAAGTTCGGGTGTGACACCGGTTTCGGCCGAGGCCTCGTCGGGGTTCGAATTCAGTTCGGATGGGCATCCGGTTTTCCGGATCGGCCCAACCGATACGCTCAGCACAATTGCCGAGCAACATCTAGGGCGCTCCGCCCGCTGGATTCAAATCTTCGAGATGAACCGTGACCGGCTGAACAATCCGGATCATCTCACCATTGGAACCGTCCTGCGACTTCCGCCGGATGCCCGACCGGTCGTCGTCAATCCGACCCGCTGATCAGGCCGATATTTACGACAAGACGGGTGTCCGACGGGCGTCGCGTGTCGGCATACCGTCCGGCATCCTGTTCGGCTCCTTGTCCGGGTCATCGACTCGGCAGTTTGAGGTCGGTCGTGTTCTTCCGCTTTTTCGCAGGCCTGTCCATCGTGGTGCTGATCTCTTTGTCAGGGATCGCACTCGAGAAACAGAACCTCTCCCTCCGGCGCGAGCTCAGCCGCCAGGTTTACCGCCTGGCGGTGCTGCAGAACGCGTACGCCGACAGCCGGTTGAAAGCCCAGCGGCTCGGTGCTCCGGTCCGGATGCTCGATCACCTGCAGGAGGGTCAGTTGGGAATGCGCGAACCTACCCGGCCAAACGATGTGAGTCCACGTCCCGTCCCGCTGCTGAATTGGCGGCAATATCAGCTGCCGGACGGCAGTTCCGAGTGAGATGCGATGTCCGGAACCAACTGGCCGAATCGATCTTCCTCGCGGCGGCGTGCGCTGACTCGCCACCCGTCTGAAAGTGTCATCCCGCCCACATTCGCACCACCACTGTCCGATTCTGACTTCGACGACACTGACTTCGACGACACTGCCGCGCCTTCGCCGTCGGAACTTGATGGATCGTTCGACGAAGCCGCCAAGGCCGGTCTCCCCACACTTGACGAACTGGCGGAAGAGACCATCCCGCTCGTCACGGAGACCGCCCCAGAGACTGTCCCCAAGACAGTCGCAGAGACCAACACGCGATTCATCAATGACTCGCTGGCGGCTGATGACGATTTCAACGCTGGCCCGACCGACGACTACGCCGATGTCGACACCAGCAGCGGCGACAATCGGGATGCCGACAAAGACCGGCCCGCTTCAACCCGCCACAGGCCAGCAAGGAGAGTCCGTCCGGCGGAGACCTTCGCCAACCGTCTGACAGAGTCGCGCAAACTCGCGACCGTCGAACGGATGTTGACGTCCGAATATCGAGTCCGAAAGGTCGTGATCGGTCTGCTTCTGTTTTGGGGTGTGCTCGCCGCCCGGCTGGTTCAACTGCAATACTTCGATGGTGCGGACTACGCCGAACAGGCACGTCGGCAGCATTCGCAATCGGTCGATATCCCGGCCCGATCAGGAGACATCGTCGATCGCCGCGGTCGACTATTGACAACGACGGTTGCCTGCCAAAGCCTCTACGTCGTCCCCCGTCGGATCAGCGACCCTGCTAAGTTGGCGCAGCGTCTGTCAGAGGCGTTGTCGCTGTCGGAGCAAGAGGTCCTGCGGACAATCATTCAACACCGCCAAAAGCACTTCCTGTGGATCAAACGGCAACTGACGGCCGAACAGGTCGATCAGATCGAGAAACTGCAACTCGAACCGGAAACATTCGGTTTTCGGGAAGAATACCGCCGCGAGTATCCCCAAGGACGACTTGCCGCACACGTTCTGGGATTGCGCGATATCGATGGCGTCGGGCGAGGCGGCTTGGAACAAGCATTTGATGCGATCCTGGGTGGAAAGTCAGGCGCGTTGTGGCACCGCCGAGATGCCCACGGCCGTGTGATCGATGTCCAGGCCAGACCGGCCGTGGCCCCCGTCCACGGAAGAACGGTCGTCACGACGCTCGACTCGGTGATTCAACTTTACGCTGAACAGGAACTTGACCGGGCGATGCAGCAATGGAAGCCGCGCAGTGCGTGTGCGATCGTCATGGCCGTCAAGACGGGCGAGATTCTGGCCATGTCCTCGCGGCCCGCCTTCGATCCCAGACATCCAGCCGCGGACAATGAATCTGCCTGGAACAACACCTGTCTGGCGTCGGTGTACGAACCAGGCTCGACATTCAAGCCCCTGATCGTCGCGGACGCCATGCAGGCCGGACTGCTGTCGCTCGACGAATCGTTCGACTGTGAAGACGGCGAGTACCGAATGGGAAAGCGGCTGCTGCACGATCACCATCCGTATGGTGAGCTGGACGTGACTGATATTCTCGTCAAGTCGAGCAACATCGGAATGGCGAAGATTGGCGAACGAATGGGCAACCAGCGTCTCTTCGACGCGACGGTGGCCTTCGGTTTCGGTCGTAAGACGGGCATCAACCTACCGGGAGAACTCCCGGGCATTCTACGACCATTGAAAGAGTGGAACGGCTACTCGACCGGCTCGATCCCAATGGGCCAGGAACTGGCAGCCACGCCGCTGCAGGTCATTACGGCTCATGCGGCATTGGCCAATGGCGGCCGCTGGCAGACACCCCGGTTGCTGCACGGGGCACTCGACCCGGCCACGGGCGAACTCGTCGCTGAGCCAGCGGACCTGCCGCGTCACGGCCTGTCGATGCAGATTGTCGCTCCGGACGTGGCAAGCAGTGTTGTGCAAGGTCCGATGGTGGCGGTCGTCAAACGCGGAACGGGACGGAAAGCTCAGCTCCCCGGGTACACTGTTTTCGGAAAGTCGGGCACGTCACAGAAGACCGATCCGAAGACGGGGATGTACTCCAACCGGCTGCACGTCAGCTCGTTCATCTGCGGTGCCCCGGCCGGGAATCCCGAAGTGCTGGTCCTGTTCGTCATCGACGAAGCCACGAACAAAGGTGACCACTATGGGGGTCGCCTGGCGGCTCCCGCTGCGGCCGCCATCCTCCAGAAGACACTTGTCTACCTGCGAATTCCGACCAACTCAGACGCACCTTTGGCCGAACCTGCCGCCGATGACCTGGCCGAGTCGTACCGAGACGACCTGTTGTAAGGCTCGTCGTTCGTCAAACAACATCCTTTCGACAACAAACGGGCGGTCGTAGGCA
>CALJUK010001159.1 GCA_937975745.1 uncultured Planctomycetaceae bacterium
GTCCTCATACGCTTCGCTGAGCAGTCCGTCGGTCAGGGCGAGCGTGTACGACATCGGAACCACGCGAGATTGAGCGGGAGGAGTCAGCCCGACAGTCTGGAGGGCCGCCTCGACCGATTCGGCATCGGTGGCAAATGCGATGGGAAGCATGGCGGCTGTGGGATGTCCGCCGGTCACCGAGTTGATGGCTGTAATGTGGCGATCCACTGCATCAACCGTCCGCTGGTTGGTGAACTCGCTCAAGCCAATTCCGGTCGCATTGCCATGCGTCTGCTCGGTCAGGCCTCGGACAAAAATCCGCCGGACGTTGACATCGTCCCGATCGGTGGCCGCGTGGTCGTTGTACTTGCGGCCGACAACGTTTGTGTCGAGACCGGTCCCGCTGATGTTCTTGCCGATTTCGTCGATAATCAGCAGATCGGTTTGCGGAAACGGCAGGCGGGGAAGCCAGCGTTTGGAAAGTTCGAGTAGTTCTCGTTCCCGTTCGAAGAACTCGTCCGGTCGGACACCTGCCAGTAATCCAGTTTGGTCACGGGCATTCTCGACGATCGCCAGTCCGCCGATCACATCGCACTTTTCGAGGACGACGTTCGCCACAGCCCGGATGATCTCCGGGAAGCTGAAGTCCTGAATCGCCCGGTGGTAGATTTTGGCCCCGGCGTGCTTGCCCAGTCCGATGAGCATCATCTTGTGCAGACCAGACTCGATTTCTCCCACAAAGCCGGTGTGTGGCTTCACGCGGCCGACGATCAGAACATGGTCGGCTTCGTAGGCGTGCTTGTCGAAGTGAACCGGAATCCCCTGTGGCGTGGTGTCGACAATTACCGTGTCCATCGACGCGCGAATCTCGGCCTGCATCGCCTCGGCGGTAATGCCATACCCTTCCAGAATGCCCCGCTGCCCTTCGGCCGTCCCGCCCCCGTGACTTCCCATCGCCGGAATGATGATTGGAACGGCCTGTTTGTCGCGGACGTAGTCGCAGGCGGCACGAATGATTGTGTCGATGTTGGAAATGCCACGGCTGCCGGCGGTGATGGCGACCGTTTGGCCCGGTTTGATCCGTCCCGTCCAATCCAGCCGATCCAACTCTTCCCGAGTCCGTGTGGCGATGTCCCCTTCGACAGGCGCTTCGAAGTGTTGGCGGATGTGATACATTCGCGGAAAGGCCATGTCAGTTTCCTTGCCACTGCTGTCGTCATGGGATGTCGTGCTGTCGTCAGGATCTGCAGTGTATTACGCGATTGTCCCGTGGTCTATGACGCCCGGCCGTTTGAACACTCGGGCGGCGGGACACACGCCAAGCGGCCGAAAGTCATGACGCGATGAGCGACACTCAACCGAATCCCGCACCCGATCCAGCAGAATCGAGTTCGCAGTCATTGCGCGTGACAGAACGGCTACAGATTCCCGAATCGGAATTCGACTTCAAGTATGTCCGCAGTTCTGGTCCTGGCGGCCAGAACGTCAACAAGGTCGCCACCCAGGCCCAGCTTCGATGGGACGTGGTGAATTCCCCGTCGCTTCCGGACGACATTCGGGAGCGATTTCTGAAGCGGTGGTCGAATCGGATTGTGGGGGACGGCGAACTGCTGATTTGCAGTCAGCGGTACCGCCAGCAAAAGCGAAACGTGGACGACTGTCTGGAACGACTGCGTGTGATGCTGCTGGAAGTGGCGCTCCCGCCGCGACGACGCAAGCCAACGCGTCCGACACGTGGCTCGGTCGAACGTCGACTGCAAGAGAAGCGGGCCCGATCGCAGAAGAAGCAGCGTCGCTCGGAGCCCGGCCCGGAGGCATAGCGTGTCACACCTTGTTCTCGGCGGCCGATCGAATTGCCGAGGACGCGACGGTCAGATGGCCCAGTTCACGACGCAGTCCTCAATGCGCGGCCGATGCACGGAAGTCGCTACTTCGGCAGATGTTGCCGCTGTTGTCCTGCTGGCGATCAGAACTCGCGAACGCGATGGCCGATTCGATTCCCGGGTTGATGTTAAGCGCCTCAACGGGCCGATGTTATCGCATTATCCGGGAGTCCACGTCGGACTTTCTCACGCCGAAGGTGTTTCCCAAGCCGACCGCAACCCGGTTGTCTGGTGAAATCGATTTGGCCACCTATCTCAGTCGTCTCGCCGCGCGGTGTATGATCGCGTCGGTCAGCAAGCGGCGTTTCAGGGGATTCGCATGGAAGCAAAACGGCGGCTGGGCTTTGTCTTGCTCGGAGGAGCAACGACGGGAGCGCAAGTTCGCGACGTACGGCTGATCAACGAACTGGTGCGTCGTGGCCATCAGTGCTTTGTCTGGTGGGGCTTCGAGCGGGACTATCATTCGCGACTGGACCCCCGCGTCGAGCAGCGGTGGCTGTTTCACCATGCCCGCTATGCCAGCTACAGCAAGTTGCTGCCGTTCATCCCTGGTGGGAACATTCTTGACGACTTCTCCGGCCGGATTTTCTCCCGAGTTGGGGGGCGCATGATGCGCGACCTCGTTGTCGACCGGTTTCCGGGTGTGGTCGACCACGGCTTGCAGGGAATGATTCGTCAGGTCTGTAGAGGCGTCGGCCAGGACCGGCGACTGATCGACCAGTTTGCGCACGAGCTGACCGCAACCGGAGTTTCGCACGTCTTCCCGATGCTCGCCGTGCTGGCCCCGTTTGTTCTCGCCGCTGCGAAGCAGACACGCCAGAAAGTCGACTGCACGGTAACATTTCAGGGCTACGAACTGTATTCGCTCGCCGCACGACAGGTTGGACTGGAAGCCGAGTTCTACCACAAGTTGAAGTTGGCAGTCGCAGAAAGCGGCCGCACACCGGTGACAGTCAGCCGGCCGTATGCAGAGCGAATCGAGAGTGAAGTCGGGATTCGGGCCGACGATTTTCGTATCATTCCTCCGGGAATTCCCGAAGCGAAGGTGATGGACCGCGACAAAGCGTTGGAGATTCTCCGCCAGGAAACCGGAGTCGACTTCACCCGGAAGCCGGTCATTTCTTTCCTGGGAAGAATCGACAGCGAGAAAGGTGTGGACCTGCTGTTGATGGCGGCCCGCTTGCTGAAGCAGCGGAACATTGACGCGCGTGTCGTCATCTGCGGAGCAGCCGCATTCGGAACAAACTACCGGACCGCCTGTCGACAGATCAGTGGACACCTGGGGTTGGACGTCTGTTGGCGCGGCTTTGTCTCCAACGAAGTCCGAACCGCTTTGATGCAGGAAAGTTATTGCCTGGTCTATCCGTCGATTCATCACGAGCCGTTCGGAATGGTCCCCGTCGAGGCAATGAGCCACGGAACACCGGTCGTCGTATCAGACACCGGCGGAGTCGCCGAATTGGTTCGCTGGAACGATTTGGAGGGGGGGATCACATTCCGCTCGTGGGATTCTGGTGATTTGGCTGTGGAACTCGAACGCCTGCTGACGAACACAGACCATTACGATCGTCTGCGACGTGGCACGCAATCGGTGGCGTCGCATTACACGATCGGCCGGATGACGGACGAACTGCTCGACCTGGTGGACAATGAGTCGCTGGCTGCAGTTCCGCAGGCCCGCGCCGCGTAAGCAGCCCGACTCGTGTTGACCGTTTCGGACCTGCCAGTCAGACTGAGTGACGGAGCCCCTGACGGATCGCGATTCGGCCATCCCGCTCAGGATGGCACAAGTCTCCTCGCGATTCGAAGGAGTTCCCTATGGATCCGCAACGGTTGAAGCCGCAACAGTCACATTCGCTTCCCTTCGGACAGAACTGTGCGATTCCACGGCGGGTGGCATTGCAGACTGGTCTGGCCGCCCTGGGAGGTCTTGCGGCCGCTGGCCATCCGGCCTCGTCGGCTCATGCCGCCGAGGGACATCCGATCGACGTCCGCTGTGCCTCACCAAAAC
>CALJUK010001160.1 GCA_937975745.1 uncultured Planctomycetaceae bacterium
GAGTGCTTAATGCCAACAGCACAGAGTTGGCTGCCGACACCGAGTACCCGGTCATCTGTCTTCTTGAAGAACAGAAGAACGTGCGGGAAAAAGGGGGGACCATGCGGTTGGGGGCACAGCCGTGTGTCCTCGCCACTGACTCTCTGGCGGCCCGTTGTTACGAGCAGACCGAAGTCTCGGAACGGCATCGCCACCGGTACGAATTCAACCTGGCGTACCGCGCCCAGTTCCGCGCGGCTGGGCTCATTACCTCAGGGTGCAGCCCCGACGACAGACTGGTGGAGATCGTCGAACTCCCTGACCATCCGTGGTTCCTGGCGGTTCAGTTCCACCCCGAGTTCAAATCCAAGCCGTCAGTGCCGCATCCACTGTTCCTCGGATTTGTGCAAGCGGCACTCGACCGTCATCGCAGTCGAATGCACGCCGTCGTTTGAAGTCGCTTTGTTAGCAGCGGACCGGCAGGAACTTCCTTGTGTCAGCCTTCGGCCTGTTCAACGTCCATAAGCCGGCGGGTGTGACCTCCCGCCGTGCCGTCGACCGCATTAAGAAGCTGGTTCGGCGGGCCAAGCTGGGACACGCCGGCACGCTGGACCCCTTGGCCGAGGGGGTTCTGGTGATTGCCATCGGGAAAGCCACTCGGTTAGTTCCACGAATTCAAGAGATGTCCAAGCAGTATCGCGGCCGATTCCGGCTCGGCTTCTCCAGCGCGACGGACGATATCGAATCAGACCTCGTACCGTGTCCAGATGCTGCAGACGTCTCCGCGGACGAGATCCGGGCCGTTCTGCCAGAATTCGTCGGCTCGATTCGGCAGGTCCCGCCAAACTACTCAGCCGTGCATGTGGGCGGCCGGCGGGCGTACAAACTCGCGCGGAAGGGCGTCGAGATCGAACTCGAACCGAAGACGATCGAGATTCACCGTCTGGAACTCGTCTCGTGCGATGGGGACGAGATGGGATTGTTGATTGATTGCGGTTCGGGAACGTATGTGAGATCCCTGGGACGCGACATTGGTCAACGACTGGGCACTGCAGCCGTCATGACAGCGCTCACGCGAGAAGCGATCGGATCGTTCACTCTCGCTGACGCCACGCCGCTGGAGGAGATGACGTCGACCACCTGGAAACAGCATCTGCTGCCGGCTGTTCGAGCGGTCGCCGATTGGCCGACCTATACCTGTGCTGCTGAGGAAATCGAAGAAATTCGTCGTGGTCGTCCGGTTGCAATGCGAGAAACCGACTGGTCCGATCAGCAGCGGATTGCCTTGTTGACTCCCACGGGAGAGTTGGCGGCACTTGGCGTTGCTTTGGCGGCTGAATCAATCCTCAAACCGATGTCGGTCTTCCTGCGGCAACCGGGTTCAACGCCCCAGGCTCAGCAGGGCCGTGATCGTCCCAGGAACTCCTGAACGGCCTGTAGCGTGGGCAGCGAACGGCGGTTTCCCATCCCCGTACATTTGATGGCTGCGACAGCCGAAGCGAACCGCAGCATGTCTTGCGGTGACAATCGCTGCAGCACAGCACCAAGCAGGCCTCCGCAGAACGCGTCACCCGCTCCATTCGTATCAACCGCAGTCACCTGAAACGCGGGTTGATGGAATCGTTCGCCGTCGCACCACATGTGGGCACCGTGCGAACCGTCCGTGATCGTGACCAGCCGCGTCTCGCCAGTTGAGAGGGCGTCCAGTCCGGCGGCGATGTCATCGTGTCCGAGGTGCTCTCGCAGAAATTTGCGTGGGCAGTTAATGATGTGGGCCATCTCCAACAGTTCACGCATGCCGGGCCGTTGCGAACCGGCATCCACGCTGACCAGGCCTCCGGCATCACGGACGATTGTTGCAGCCGTCACCGCCGCTTCTTCGGGCCAGCCGTCCAGGTGGAGAATCTGGCAGTTCCGCAGAAGTTCCAACTGACGAATGGCATCGGGCCTTGGCAAGCAATTGCCCCGTGCGTAGGCAATGGTTCGCTGACCGTTGCGGCCATCAATCCAAACGTGAGCGAGACCGGTCTGCCCTGCCGAGATTCGTTGCGAATCGCCAAAGCCGATGTCTTGCTCTGCGAGATCGCTTTCGATGACAGTCCCCAATGGGTCGTCACCCCAGTTTCCGGAAAAGTGGCAGCGGTGACCAAGTCGACTCAGCGCGGGCAACGCTGTCGGCACGGGACCACCTACCAGAACCAGTCGGTCTTTCACTGAATTCTTCGTGTCCGGAGTGGGATAGGCGTCGAGCACCATGAGCAGGTCGACAACGATCGTTCCCAATCCAACGACGTCGCATTGCGAGTTGGGACGGGCAGCCAGAGTGTCGGCAAGGATATTCACGAGGCAAATTCGATTCGGAAAAGTCTTTCTAGGAGGTCAACCGACGACGTTTCGCAACTGATTATTGGGCCAGCAGTCGCCACACTGCAACCGGACTGCCTGTCGCAGAGTGACAACAGCCGTCTTACCGAAGTGAAGGGATCTGGACCTGCTCTCCCGAGCGAGTATACTCCCGCTACAAGGATGGCCGGTGTTATGAAACGACGAGTTGCACAACTTCCGCTGCACGGTGGACAGGCGCCGGCATGGCTGTTTCGCCGGATGACCAAGCTGGCCGCTGCCATCACAATGGCGATCGTCGAGGAATACGGTCCGGAAGAAATGCTCCGCCGATTGTCGGATCCGTACTGGTTTCAGGCGTTTGGCTGTGTCCTTGGTTTTGACTGGCATAGCTCTGGTGTGACGACGGTCACCTGCGGGGCTCTTAAAGAGGCGGCCAAGCAGCACGGTGCCGACCTGGGCATTCACGTCGCCGGTGGAAAAGGAGCCGTCAGTCGCAAGACACCTCAGGAAGTCGAGCAGGCGGCGGACCGCTATGCGATTACATCGGGCGGCAATTTGGTGCAGGCTTCCAAGATGTCGGCCAAGGTCGACTCGGCGTCTGTGCAGGACGGATATCAACTGTATCACCATTGTGTGTTCTTAACGGCGGCCGGTCATTGGTGTGTCGTGCAGCAGGGAATGAACGAGACCGAACGTTCGGCTCGTCGTTACCACTGGCTGGGTGAAGCGATGGAAAGCTTCGTCTGCGAGCCCCATGCGGCCATCGAGAATCTGGCTGGTGAAACTCGTCCGTCGGTCTCCGCCGGTGGTCCAAGGCAGAAGTTTCTGTTGAATATGGTCGCCTCGGAAGCCGAGGAAAACCGGAACTGCACCGCGGCCCTTGTGCGCGAGCATCCCGACTGGGTGATGCGACAGGTCGAACTGATGACGACCGGACCGACTCTATTTGCTCCGAAACATCATCGTGTGCTGGATGCCGACATCAATCGGGGACACCTTCGCAAAATCGTGACCGCAGCCCATGAGCGGAACCCGGAAGATTTCGCGGTTCTACTGGCGACGCCCGGTTTGGGACCGGCCGCCGTCCGCAGCCTGGCGTTGATTTCTGAGATCATCTACGGCGCGCCGATCTCGCAGCGTGATCCGGCGTCACTTGAACATCCAGCAGGCGGTAAGTTCCGGACGGATTCGCAGACGAATTGGAGGAAAGACAATTCTCAAACAGTAAAAATGGATGACGAATCACGATGCTGGGCCGATTACTCCTACGCACACGGTGGAAAAGACAAGACGCCGTTTCCGGTCGATACAGTCACGTATGACCGTAATACTGCCATCCTGGCAGATGCCCTTCGCCGCGCCCGATTGGGAGACAATGAAAAAATGGAAGGCCTCAAACCACTTTTTCGCAGCGACTTATGGTTCTGTCGCAACGGATTTGCACCACGGGTTCAGGACCACGCAGCCGCCCCCCAACACCAGGATGCCCCTCCGTGATCGATTTGTACTTTGGTATTGTCGCTGTGTTGGCTGTTTCGGTCATCCTGTTCTGTGCCACGTTCTGGGCCACGCGCGAGTTCACTCCCTGGGCACGCGATCTACTGGCTGTTCTGACGATCATTTCCCTCGGCTTCTATATTCGCGACTTCTGGGACAATGTTCTCCTGGCGAGACTCTTGCCGTACTCCAATCTGATCGTCATCGGCAACTGGTTTCCCATGGGAACCGCTATCCTGGGGGCTGTCGCGATCCGGCGAATCCCGGGCAAATGGTTTCGCAAATCGATCTCGCTGGCACTGCTGTTCGGGGCGGCAGTGGGAGGTTTGATTTATCCCGTGCTCGGCGAACCACCCGCATGTGACAACGACTGGGAAGGCGTTGTCTGCCGGCAGACAACGCAGGCGACATGCAGTGCCGCCGCGGGGGCCACCCTGTTGCATTACTATGGGATCGAGACCACCGAACAGGAGATGGCCGAACTCTGTCTGACCCGTCAGGGGACCATGTGGATGGGGTTGTACCGCGGCCTGAAGTTAAAGACAGCCGGGACGTCGTGGGACGTCGAAGTCTTTTCCTGTTCGGTTCAACAGCTTGGCGACTATGCCACATCGCCGGTCATCATGAATACGGGAGTCGATCACAATCAGCCAGTCGATCCCGAATTTTTGAGAACCTGGGGCTGGACACCGGGGACCTATCATTCGACGGTTCTAATGCGGGTGGACTCGATCGGGGGAGCCTACATCGCCGACCCGGCCCGAGGCATGGAAAACTGGTCTGCGGACGTTCTGGGCATCCTTTGGAAGGGGACCGGCCTGAGGCTGATCCCCCGCGATAATTGATCTCTTATGACCTCCAACGACCGATTGCCTTCCGGGAAGTTCCTGCCCGACAGACCTCTGCCTTGCC
>CALJUK010001161.1 GCA_937975745.1 uncultured Planctomycetaceae bacterium
CTGGTGCGGGTCACCGGGCACGTCAGCGGACTGGTCGTTCTTCCCGAGGTGACGGCCGAATGGCAGTTCATCTTCCCGGCAGCGTGTTGCGGTCTGGGCCACGCATTGTTGTTCCCGGCGGTCGTATCCCTGGGTGCCGGTGCCTTCCCCCGCGAATACCGGGGAACGGGCACCACGGTGGTCCTGGGCTTCTTCGACTTGGGGACGGCCGTGTTTGCCCCCATTCTGGGAGTTATCATCGACCACTTTGACGGCGTCGGATTCCGGCCGATGTTCTATACGGCGGCCGCGTGTGCACTCGGGACGGCCATCGTTTACCTCCGGACAGCCGCGCGAACGGTCGACGAGGATCTCACGTTCTACGGGACAGCCCACGGGATTCGGGCTCGCGACGGGCAACCCTCTGCTGCCCTTGTTGAAAACAACACGAGTCCGCCCGAGCGAATCGAACCCCGGCATGCCGCCCAAGTCGCCTGCGGTGCCGAATCCGACCGCTGACCATTGATGGCGGCCCGGGTTCAGGACTGCTTGGGAGGGGCTGGCTTGGATTTGGGCGGCTTGAGAATGATTTTTCCGGATTGAATGTCCTGAACGACCTCGGCCAGGATCGCCGCGTCGCCGGTGTTCATCACGTGAGCGACCCGACTCTCGGGGACACCCAGCCGCGTCATCAGGTCTTCGGCCGTCTCCCACAACTTGACCCGCTTCTTCCCTTCGGCCAGATACAAGTTGGTCACCAGTTCGCTCAGACGTTGCGAGTCGATCTGCTCGCGGTTGTCATAGTAGCGTTTGATCACCTTCTGCTGATATTTGGAGTAGTCGGGCATCGGTTGTCCTGCTGTGTGAGGTTCCAGAGCTGTTGGGGAATCTGTTGATGACGTTTGTGAGCGACCTCTCGACCATCGGCAAACGGGCCACGGTGACATTCGTGAAAATGCTGGTCAACCCATTGGGGGCTGCCAACCGATGATTGTGACAGTCACTTCGATTGCCGTCCAGGATTGCGCTCCTGCGGTCGCCCACCTTCAGCCTCGCCTGGAATTTTCCAAGCCGAAGCTTTCGTTTCTCAGGCCATCCCAATTGCGCGGTGCGTACAGCCGAATCGCCGGGCCACTTTCGCAGATATGGGGACCGAAGACTGCCTAATTTCGGCGACACGCGAAACGGTGCAAGTCGGCTCACAAAATGGCTTTGGGTGACAACAAAGAGTCGGCAGGAGATTGCTGAATACCGGCGGTCCAGTGCGGATGGACGAAGAGATAGTTGACGTTTGCCTGCCGCTGCCATTACGATGGGTAAGCTTTGCCAGGCGTGAAGAAGTCTGCTGGGGACTTTTTTGCGGTGCGTGGACGTCGTGTCACGACTGGCAAGAATGAGTTCTTGCGGAACAGGTTACGACAAATCCGTCGGAATCATCGTTTCGCGAGCCCGAAGAGTTGGGGGGTCAGGCGTGTCCTTCACGACGAAGTTCACCGAGAACGAACTCGAAGCACTTACTGAGAAGTCCATTATCCCAAGGTTCGCCTTCTTCCCTGGAGGATTGGTCGGACTGGCTGCATTGGCTTGGGCATGGCCAAGCGACAGCATGGGGTGGACTGTCTTTTGGACGCTGTTTACAGCATACAATTTGTTTTGCTGGACCAGTTGCTTCCACGAGACCGCTCATCAGACTCTGTGTGGGTCAGCCACACTCAGTATCTGGCTGGGTCGCATTCTCGGGACGGCGATGTTTACGCCGTATACGGTCTATCGTGAAAGTCATATTCGACATCACGCGTATCTGAACAAGCCAACCGACTGGGAACTCTGGCCCTACAGCGATCCAAAGGCGTCGCTGACATTCCGCCGGATCTTTGTCTGGCTGGACCTGTTTCTGGGCCTGTTCACCGCGCCGCTCATTTACGGCCGGACATACTTCCATAAAGATTCTCCCATCAAGAACCCGGCCATCCGCCGGGCCATTGCGTGGGAGTACGTCGGCATGGTCGCGATCTGGGGTGCCGTTCTCGCGGTGACCGCTTACTACGGCAGTTGGATGGGCCTTTTGACGGTGTGGTTCGTTCCCCACTGGATTGCCGGCATCTTCCAGAACGGCCGGAAGTTCACCGAGCACCTGGGCATGTCGAGCTACGACCCGCTCAAGGGGACGCGGACTGTCATCGCCAATAACCCCGTCAGCCGGCTGTGCACCTACCTGAACTTCGATATTTTCGTGCATGGCCCGCACCACAGGCATCCGCGGGTGGCGCATGACCAGTTGATTGCCAAGATGGAAGGGTATTTCGACGAGCACGGGCGCGAATCGTTCCCGGTGTACCCGACCTACCTGCAGGCAACCTGGAGTATGCTTCCCAATATGTGGCGGACGCCGGGTGTCGGTGTGAATGCCGACGGGGAACTTCCAGATCTCGAACAATCACCCGAGATCGAAAACTTCGTGGCTGATGTCACCACTGAGGTGGTCGAGTACGGTCGAGAAGCAGTGTCCCCTGCGTCGTAGAAGTAGAATGCGGACCGGATTGAGGCCGCATTCGCGATTGGTCTCGTCCTGCGAACGCTCCCCCGCGTCCCTACTTGGTCCGCTTGTAGAACGGCAGTCGGACCACGACGGCGGGAATTTTCGTTCCACGAATATCGACCTGCAG
>CALJUK010001162.1 GCA_937975745.1 uncultured Planctomycetaceae bacterium
GACACTGCTCACCCAGCGGTGTTCACTAAACTATGACCTTGTGGAACCTCCCCTACGAACAGGTCATCTCACTTCTCAATGGACAAACCGGAGCCTTGGTGGGACATCTTGCCGCACCGGAATCTGAACGTTCGTCCGATCAATCATACGTCCCAGCTTTATTCTTCAGACCTTCAGGCGAGTTGGTGAGCGTTACTCTGCAGCGCAAGAAGAATGGCGTACTCACCATTCACGAGAATACTCTGGTCCGAGTCTGGGATCCTTCCACTGGTGAGATGCTCTTCGAACTGCCGTTCGCAGCAGCGACAGTCGACGGTCCACTACTTGCGGAGGAAGATTTCCAGCTCAGCCTCGACGGACAGTACCTGGCTGGGCGAAAATATCTACCACTGATGGTTCTGTCCCTGTCGGATGGAAGCGTCACGATGGGACCGAAGGTGCCTCACTTCGCTCTCAGCGAGACGGAAACGCAGTGTACTGTGATCAAGACAGATACTCACCAACGCAAGTTGGCCGTACTGCAAATTGCAGATGTCACATCGGAGCCGACGGTGATCGCGACGCTACCCGATGACCGATCCATTATGCCAGAACGCGACGAACCCTTTTTGATAAGCCCGGACGGGGATGTGGTGCTGATCGGCCGACACCTGGTTCGGACGTCCGACGGGCAGGTCGTATTGCAAGATGTCGGGTTGAATCCCAAGGCAGAAACAACGCGTTTTGTTCTCGGCGGCCGCGGCCTCATCACGACAAAGCCGGTCAAAGTTGAGGGAGGGGATGACTATCAGCTGTTGCAGCTCTGGGGTGATCCCGCCACCGGAATCGATGCTGCAGAAACGGCGGCTGATTCGGTCAGTGCTCTTGAATGATCCATCCTGTTGCGCGATGAGGCCCTCTGCAGTTGTCGACCGTCACGATCCGCTGCCCCAATCCGGAATGTCGCAGGGCGTACGTGGTGCCGCGCGGCCGGCTCGGCAAGCGCGCTCGTTGCCAACACTGCGGCACGCACTTCCGGCTGCAGGTACAAACCACCGAGTCCGTAACGACGGCGCCACTTCAGCGTCTGGGACGGTTCGAGATTCGTGCCGAGCTTGGCAGTGGCGCGTTCGGGACGGTCTACCGGGCGTATGACACACAGCTTGAGCGCGAAGTTGCGTTGAAGATACCGCATGCGCTGCGCATTGTGGATGATCAGATCCGAAAGCGCTTCCTCAATGAAGCCAAGGCGGCGGCGAGGCTGCATCATCCTCGGATTGTCGCCGTTTTTGATGCCGGCGTCGTTGATAACCACTACTACCTTGCGTCTGCGTTCATTGAGGGACGCTCGCTGGACGAGGTGCTGGCAGAGCGACGGCTGAGCCCCGTCGAGGCGGCGCGGATCATAATGCAGGTTGCCGGGGCGCTCGCCTACGCACATGGACGCGGGGTTCTGCACCGGGACGTCAAGCCGGCGAACATCCTCCTGGATGCCGGTGGTGACGCTCACCTGACGGATTTCGGACTCGCGCGGCTGACTGGGTCCGGCGAACGACTCACACATGAGGGAGCCATCCTAGGGACGCCGGCGTATATGGCCCCTGAGCAGGTTCTGGGACAGCCCGACGAGGTCGGACCGGCCGCTGATCAATACGGCCTCGGTGCCACACTCTATGAGATTCTCAGCGGAAGACCGCCTTACATCGGATCAGTGCAACAGGTAATCCTCGAGATTCATCAACAGGATCCACCGTCGCTGCAAACAACTGCGCCCGACGTACCTCTCGACCTGAGGCTTATCTGCAGCAAAACGATCGCAAAAGACTGTTCGGAGCGTTACCCGTCCTGTCAGGATTTGGCTGACGAGCTGCGACGTTATCTCACCGGCAAGCCAATTACTGCACTCCCATCTGCATGGTATGAACGGACAATCAAGTGGATTCGCCGGAATCGCGTCGTTTCCGGGCTGTCCGCAGCTCTCATTTGCATATTGCTCTTCGCCACCTGGCGATATCTGTCGACGCGTGAGACAGTCGACATCGGACGTCGGCAAGCTGAACGACAACGGAGAGCTCTGTACGTGGGCGGAATTCGTCGAATTCTGCGTATGAGAGCCGTGACACAGCAGGATGCGTTGGATGCACTGGCCACCGAGTCTGATCCGCGAGACTTGGGTTGGGAGTGGTATTTCCTCCGGTCACACGCCGCTGAAGCTCGGGATACGTCGCACTTGAACGCGACGGCAGAGCAACTGCAGATAAACGATATCGTCGGCAACACGATCGCCTGGAACCAAGACGGTCAACGAATCGCCTTCGTGCAAGCCTTTTCGGACGACGGTGCGGGACCGCCGGATGAGCTCTCACTGGCAGTATTCGAGATCGGTGACCACGCGAATCTCGCTTTTCGGATCAGGCAGCGTGCGTTCCGCCAAGACCTCACACAACTGAAATCGCTTGCCTTTTCGTCGAATGACCGGTGGCTTGCCTGCCAATGGATTGACGCGGTGGAAATCTGGGACGTCAGAAGGCAGCGGCGGTCCGGTCTAGTCGACTCCACCCAGCAGGACTTCGACAAGCGCAAAATCTATTCCATCGAGTGGCACCCGCTGTTGGAACAGCTGGCGATTCACGAGGCCGACACCGATCAGACCCCGGTCATTCGAATCGTGTCACCAACTGGCAGCGTGGAGCGGCGGTTTGGGAGTGACGAGTTGTGGTCCAGCTTTCAGCGTCGATTTCCGCATGACCGGCGCTATCCGCAGTATGGTATCTGCTGGAGTCCTGATGGGACATTGATGGCCGGTTATGACGTCATCTGGAACCCCGAGACCGGTGAAACAGTCGATGCGATACCGCTGATCGAGAGATTCAAAGAGGTCTATGATTCTGCGACATCCACCTACGAGTCGCGGCTCGAACATCGGGAAGAGATCGCCGAATCTGTGTGGCGACCGGATGGACAAGCCCTGGCGTTCGTGGGCGACACCCGGCTCGGCGTGTGGGCCCCGTCGACGGGATTTCTGCACGCGGTGCAGTATGCCTACAGAGACCACGGTCTGGCCTGGCACCCATCGGGCGAACGCATCATGGTCGACGGCGAGTTGAAGGACGCGCTGACTTTGCAGACGCTCATTGACGTCGGCGGAGCTTTTCGACCGGACGGTACGGCCTTGGCCAGTGTGTCCTCGAAAACGCTGACAATTCTTGATCCGTGGAAATCAAGCTCCGCAACAAGCTGGCCGTTACCTGCAGTTGTCGCGCGCCACTCGTTGCGGAGGTGGATGTATCATCGTAT
>CALJUK010001163.1 GCA_937975745.1 uncultured Planctomycetaceae bacterium
CCGGCACGGGAACACTGTCTGCCCCTTGCAGATTGGGCACGTCACGGTCCCGCCATCGCACTTTCGGCATTCGACGACTCGTGCCGTACCCGGCACCTCGTGTTCGAACTTCTGCTTCTCGAACTTCGTTGGCTGTTGAAGGTCGAGACTCCAAGCATCGACATCCCCGATTTCGACAGTCGAGCGAGGCTCGCTGCCAGTCTGTGGTCGTTGACGGGAGACGACCTTCCTTGTCTCGTAAAGCGTGGTCAGACGAACCGAGTACAGCGGCATCGTCGTCGCCTTCTTCAAGGCGACGTTCGCACCGAAGTCTTGCACGTCGTCCTGTTGTATCGACTCGGCGTAGAGCTTGAGCCGACGACGAATCTCCGCTTCCGAGAGGCGGCTGGGCGTCGATGCTCTGCCATCAAAGAGCCCCTTGATCGACCCGGCCTTGATCCAGCCGTCTCGATCCGAGCGTCGAACCCCAGAAGTTGGGGCGATCTGGCCGTTTCTGGCCAGTTCTTTGAGTTGAGCCGAAGAGACAGGGCCTCGCTCGCTGTCTCCCGCTTTCACGTACCAATCCGCCATCTTGTTCTCCCGCAGGGTGAGTTCGTCGTGCGTGCATGATCTGCACAGCGACCTCCCTTGCGGGTGTCAGTGGCGCATGAAAAGAGGGAGCGCCGAACCAAGGCCGCTCCTCACACGCCCGCCGACGCGTAGACCAGAACAGCACATCCCCGCCGCCCCAACAACGGGGGCGTGTGTCCGAGCACTGCTTCTGGTCTTCAAGAGACTTACGGCTCAGGTTGGCGGTTTGTGAGGAAGCAGAACTGACGTTCGCACGTCGATCAAATTGTCAACGCCGAGTATATCAACCCGCAGTTCTCGGAGCACCAACTGGCTCTCAAGTTGCCTCTCGACACATGAACACCGACGCCGTGCTTCGAACTCATGCAAGCGACTTTCTTTCGGTAGAATTACGGATCGTCACACGGCTCTTTCGATCACGGTGGTGTGACGATGAAAGCGAGAACTTTGGGAGACTGGCACGAATGGCGAACAACACGATCACACTCGAACGTCTTCACGACGAACTGCAAGACATCCTGTTCAGAAGCCGTCCATTTGAGTTCGGCCTGATGACGACCGAGCCACCAGCCGTCATCGGCAGTGCATCTGCGTGGAAATCAATTGCTCGACTCATTCCTCGCTCGAAGTCGGCAGACACTATGGTCGTCGAACGGCGTCCGGTTGTCCTTCAGCCGATTCATGGTGCGACGGCCTGCATCAGATGGTCGGGCGATGCCGACGCAATCGACCGCCTGAAACAGTGGTTGGAGGATGCAGCAACAACCCTGCTACGACTCGGAGTCCTCGTGGTCGAAGAGCCCAGAACGCTGCGGCTCCCACGGGACTCCAAGGAGACAACAGACGCCCCAACCTTCCGGTCAAGCGCATCCAAAGAACCGTCTGAGTGCTTGATGCAGCAACTCTGCAAAGCAATGACGCAGATCGATCCAGATGGGACAGAACGGATCGATTTGGAAGCCGATGTCGAGGACGAAACGACCGTCACCTTCAATCGCTTCTCTGGAGTCAGAAACGCTCTTCCCCGTGCGTTTCGGCTTCTTTGTGACCTCAAAGGTGGGCCTCGTCTGAAAGTGGATCGGGAGAACGAGAAAGTCTGGCTCGACGGCGCACAGTACCACCTCGACATCGTCGAGGTTGCGATCTTGAACTGCCTCGCACAGGGGAAAGGTGCGCCGGTCACACGCAAGAACATGCGGAAAACGGAAGGTGTATTGCATTACGAAAAACGCCTTGATCGCCTAATCAATCGACTCAAGGTGAAACACCCGGAGATTGGCAACCTCATTTCGTCGGCAATCGGTCGAGGCTACTGGATCGACCGCAGCTATTTGGAATAGGTGTGCCAATTTGTGTCCATTTTCGCCGTCAGGCGTGACTTCTACGATTTCACAACAGCGAAGTCGTGGAGTCAGCGATGGACGAACAACACAACGATCCGATGCGGCAACCGTCGTGGCCGACCAACGAATTGGTCCGAACGACGATGCACGAGTTGAAGCAGTTCACGGGGCGTGAGGTCTCGGCTGAAGAAGCTCGCCAATTCATTATCGGACTCGGAAACCTGTTCGACGCTGTGGATGTGAGTCAGAACAGCAAGAGGAGTCCTCTCGATGGGCCGTCGTAACCATGTGGGGTTTGTCCGTGTCAGCAGTCGGGAGCAAGAGCGAGAAGGTTTCTCGCTCGACGTGCAGGAAGACGGAATTCTGGCTTACGCAGAGGGGCGAGGTGGAGTCGTGGACAAGATGTTCCGAGTCTCCGAGACCGCCACGAGGAGCGAGGAACGCAAGGTGTTCCGCCAATTCCTTGAGTACGTCAAACGACACGCCGCTGAGTTGGATGGCGCACTGTTCTACAAGATCGACAGAGCCGTTCGAAACCTGTCCGACTACGTTGAACTGGAGAGTCT
Organism: uncultured Planctomycetaceae bacterium; assembly: GCA_937975745.1. Lineage (GTDB taxonomy): Bacteria > Planctomycetota > Planctomycetia > Planctomycetales > Planctomycetaceae > CALJUK01. Next base: position 2,480 of record CALJUK010001163.1, read on the forward strand.
GGAGAGTGAATGCGGCGTACCATTCGTATCCGTAACGCAGCCGAGCGAGAACACGCCGAGCGGACGCATGTTGAGGCGGACCTTGGCAACCATGGCAAGTTTCACGACCGAGCAGCAGTCACTCGACGTGAGGGACGGGCTTGCGAAGAGGGTTTCGGAAGGGCTGTTTCCCAGTCGAGCACCTTACGGTTATCGGAATGTTCGCATCGAGAAACGTGGACTGGTTGAAGTTGATGAAGTTGCCGCAAGCAATGTCCACCGGGTGTTTGAGCTATACACGCTTCATGCGTTGCGGGTCGAAGAAATCATTGACCTGCTGTTCAGCGAAGGGCGATTCTACTCGCCGTCTAAACCTCGCTTCAGCGAGGGGAAGATTTACCGAATCCTGTCCGACAAATCTTACCTCGGAAAGATTTGGTTTCGAGGCGAATGGCATTCAGGCACGCATCGTCCGCTCATTACTCAGGCCATGTTCGACAGCGCCCAAGTTCTACTCGGAACGAAGACGTACCGATCACATCAAATGGTGTATGCGGGCCAACTCATCGAATGCGGTACATGTGGTCGTCCCGTGACTGGAGAACCGAAGACGAAGGAGACGAAATCAGGTACGAAGACGTACCTCTACTATCGATGTTCGAGATACAGTAAGGCAGACCATCCCCGCATCCGATTGACGGAGGCCAAACTGGACCAACAGATTCTCGAACTGTTCGAGGCGATGGATCAAAGCTGCAAGGCGATGGCCAAAGTGCTGGCGCTTATCCTGCGGTCTCGATTGGAGAACGGCCTTGAATCCACCCACGTGCGAGAGAAGGAACTGAAGCGGCAGTTGTCGAATTGTGAAAGACGCAAAGACGAACTTCTCAATCTGCGAATCGACGGCAAGCTCGATGACGTTCAGTACGAAGACAAGCGGACGGAACTCGAAAGCCAGATGGATGTCCTCCGAAGCCAGTTGGACGGACAGAGAAAGGAAGTGGCGGCGATTGAGGAGTTTGGCCGCAATGCTCACAAGGTGTTTCGTGTGATCGTCGATCACTGGCCAACGGCGACGTATCAATTCAAACGCCGAGTTCTGGAGACCGTTTTTGGGCGATTGCGGCTGGACGGCGAAAAACTCGTTCCGGCGAGAGCCACGCCCTTCGAGCATCTGCTGCGAGGTGGGAGCCGAAGTGCCTGACGGGAATCGGTGATAGAGAATGGGACACCGTTAGAACTATTTCGAGCGGGATAGCCATTGGACGTTGCCAATCAGAGATTCTCGGCGAAAATGGACCTCTACGGCATGGTCTGTTTTCTTTCCGTGAAGGCGGTTGGTGGTGGGGCCGAAGAAACGATTCGTCGCACTGGCTCGGGTCAGTAGCCGGGAACAGGAACGTGAGGGGTTCTCCCTCGACGTTCAGGTTGACGCCCTGCGCCAGTACGCCGAGCGACACAGCGGCGAGGTCATCCGGCTCTTCCGTATCGCCGAGACCGCTTCCAAGCATGACGAGCGCAGTACCTTCAAGGAACTGATGGAGTTCGCCAAGAAGAACGCCCACAAACTCGACGGCCTGCTGTTCTACAAGGTGGACCGTGCGGCCCGGAACCTGTTCGATTACGTCGAACTTGAGCGGCTCGAATCCGAGTTCGGTGTACAGTTCATCTCGGTGGCCCAGCCCACGGAGAACACACCGGCTGGGCGGATGCAGCGGAGGATGTTGGCGAGCATGGCGTCCTTCTATACCGAGCAGCAGTCAATCGACGTGAAGGAAGGGATCGAACGCCGGGTCGAGAGCGGCCTGTTTCCGAGCCGCCCGCCCTACGGCTACCGCAATGTCCGCATTGACGGTCGAAGCATCGTCGAGTTGCAACCTGAGAACGCCCGCACCATTCGACGCATCTTCGAGTTGTACGGGTATCACAGCCACACGCTGGACACGCTTCCCGAGGCTCTGTTGGCCGAGCGCATCGAATATCTCCCTTCCACGCCGAAGATCGGTCGGAGCAAGCTCTACGCCATCCTGACCGACCGCTCGTACATCGGGGAGATCAAGTTCCGAGGCCAGTGGTATCTCGGCACGCACACCCCGATCATTGACCGGAAGCTGTGGGACCGGGTGCAGAAGCTCCTTGGACAGAAGGTCTACAAGCAGCATCAGATGACCTACGCCAGCGACCTGATCGAGTGCGGTCACTGCGGCTCACCGATCACCGGTGAGCGGAAGACGAAGCAGACCAAGAGCGGCGAGCGAGAGTACATGTACTATCGCTGCACCCAGTACCACAAAGGCGATCATCCCCGCATCCGCCTGACCGAAAAGGAACTCGACTCCCAGATGCTCGCCATCTTCGACACCCTCCGTGTGGAGGACGCCGAGTTCCGTGACACATTTCGGGACGAACTTCGGAAGGCGACGAATTGGGATCAGCGGTCGTCGGCTCAACGAGCCAAGAATCTACAGGACGAACTCATCGCTATTCGAGATCAGCAGGACCGACTGCTAAACCTGCGAATGCTCGAAGAGATCAACGCCGATACATTCGCTTCGAAGAACCGGGAACTCCGTGATCGAACCGCCGAGTTGCAGTTGGAGATCGAGGCTTGCGACCGTGGCCGCAACGAAATCATCGACATCGCCGTCAAAGCGTTTGAACTTTCGCAAAGCCTGCGGGAGAAATGGTTTGACGCCGACTACGCCGCAAAACGTCGAATCCTCGAAATCCTCTGTTTGAACTGGACGCTCGAAGGCGCAAGTCTCGTCCCCACAATGAGAAAGCCCTTCGACCTGTTGGCCAAAGGGCTTCTGTGGAAAGATAGTCGGGACGACAGGATTTGAACCTGCGACCTCCTGCTCCCAAAGCAGGCGCTCTGCCAAGCTGAGCTACGTCCCGCGAACGCACCCAGTCTAGGCCTCTCTGGAGATTGCGTCAACGATCGACGGTGGTGACCGGACCGGTGCACAATCGCCCCGCGAGCCGACCGGATTGAACGTCACACGCCGTTCCACGTGAAACACGACGGCGTTCGGCCGCCATTTCAGGCAGCGTTTCGGGCCACACGGAGTATCTGCTCGAACTGGTCATTCGATTCGAAGTGAATGACGATCCGGCCGGCGTTCTCGGATTTCAGAACGATCTCGACTTTCGTGCCAAAATGGTCCCGCAACTGTTGCTCGATCGAGCGGACGTGGTTTGTCATCTCGGGCGGAGCCGCCGCAGGGGACTTCTGAAAGGGAACCGTCTGTCCCCCCTTCTGAATCGCTCTCGCTTCCGCTTCCGTCTTCCGCACGGAGAGTCCCTCGGCTTGGATGCGGTCGCACACGGCAACCTGATCTTCGAGAGACAACGACAGGATGGCTCGCGCATGGCCGGCCGTAATCTTGCCGGTTCGCAGCCGCTGTTTGACCTCGTCGGGAAGTTCGAGCAATCGCAGCGTGTTGCTGACCGTGGCTCGGTTCAGACTTAATCTTTGGGCCAGTTCTTCGATCGTTGAGCCGAACCGCTGAAGGTAGTCCTGAAAGGCCTTCGCCTTGTCCAGGTCGTTGAGGTCTTCCCGCTTCAAATTCTCTTCGATTGCGACTTCGTTGACTTGCCGGTCGTCCAACTCGAGAAGCCGGCAAGGAACGGTTCGCAGACCGACTTTCCGGGCGGCCAGCCAGCGGCGTTGACCCGCAATGAGTTGGTAGCCCCCGTCATGTGAACGAACCAGGAGCGGCTGCAGCACACCATGTTGCCGGATGCTACTGGCGAGTTCTTCCAGTGTTTCATCGCCGATGTCGTTTCGAGGCTGGTAGGGATTCTGTTCGATCAGATCGACGTCGATCCAGTCGCTGGCACGTGTCTCGTCGGAGCTCGACGGAAGACTTGGAGAGGCGACAGGCGCCAGGTGTGGATCGTCCGCACCGCCGCCTCCCAGCAGTGCGTTGAGCCCCCGACCCAATCTACGGCGTGGTTCGTGTGCTGATGTGGAATCGGTCATGAACGCATCCTTGCGTGGGATTTCGAGATGAATCGCGCCTGGTCGAACGGGGCGATTTGGCCTTCGGGACCGGCGCGGGCGGGATTCTACGCGATGCCGACGAGACGGCTCAAGCCCGGTTCCAGGCCGTTCCACGTGGAACGCGACGCGTGCCCTGAGTCAGTTCAGGGGGATTCGAACGGAATATCGCACCGCCAGAGGCGAATCGATTCGGCCGGGAGTGGCTGGCCGCT